>NZ_JBMDWE010000027.1:0-55989 GCF_053579655.1 Gelidibacter sp.
CGTTATTCGTTATTCGTTATTCGTTATTCGTTATTCGTTATTCGTTATTCGTTATCCCGCCCATTCCGAAAAGGAATGTTCGGGCAGGTCATTATTCGTTTTCAATCGTTGTAACTTAAATCATAATGTAAATTTTCAAAATTACCATTGATCGTTTTCGACTTCAATTTCAACTTCAACTTCAATTTTAACTTGATCTTACTGTTCAAACAAGAAATGTCTTATTATTCGTGCTTTTGTGCCATAGCTTTTCTAATTTCGTGAATCGTAAATCAAAAATCGTAAATCAAAAATCTAATGTTGTTAACTCTTCATAAATCTACGCTTGTAGAAAATCCCCCTAAAATCGTTATCACCGGCTCAAAAAGTGAGTCCAACAGATTATTGCTTTTGCAAGCGCTGTATCCAGAATTGCAGATTCAGAATGTCTCCAATTCTGACGATTCAGAAGTGATGCAAAAAGCATTGAAATCCACATCAAACCTAATTGATATCAATCATGCGGGAACGGCGATGCGTTTTTTGACGGCATTTTTTTCGACTCAAGAAGGTAGAGAGATCACGATTACGGGATCGGCACGAATGAAAGAACGCCCAATCCAAGTCTTAGTTGAAGCTTTGAATGCGCTAGGTGCTGATATTTCCTATTTGGAGGCTGAAGGTTGTCCGCCTTTAAGGATCAACGGTAAATCTCTTCTAAAAGATCAAGTGACTTTAAAGGCCAACGTGAGTAGTCAATATATTTCAGCGCTTTTGTTGATTGCTCCAAAATTAAACAACGGATTGGAATTAACTTTAGAAGGCGAAATTACCTCCGTGCCTTATATCAACATGACTTTGGATTTGCTTAACCAAATTGCGGTTGAAACCAGTTTTGAGAACAATAAGATAAAAGTAAGCCCGCTTAAAAGTCTGAACGCGTATCAAAAAGCCTTGACGGTTGAGAGCGATTGGTCATCGGCGTCTTATTTTTACAGTATTGTCGCATTAGCTCCGGTGGGAACAGAAATTACTTTATCATCCTACAAAAAAGATAGCTTACAAGGGGATTCTGTTTTGGCAACTATTTACACCGATTTTGGTGTGGTCACAACCTTCGACAATAACTCTATTACCCTTTCAAAAAAGACCGACTGCCTACTGCAGACTGTCGACTGCCAACTTAAAAACGCGCCAGACATCGCACAAACTATCGCCGTGACCTGTTTTGGCTTGGGAGTTGGCTGTCATCTTACTGGACTTCATACCTTAAAGATAAAAGAGACCGACCGACTTGTTGCCTTAAAAACCGAACTTGAAAAATTGGGGGCGCAGGTTGAAATCACAAATGATTCTTTAAAGTTGAAATCTTCTGCCAACATCACTGATCATGTGGCTATTGGTACGTATCACGACCACAGAATGGCGATGGCCTTTGCTCCGTTAGGTTTAAAAACTAACCTTCAAATCGAGGATGCCATGGTTGTTTCAAAATCCTATCCGACCTTTTGGGAAGACCTCAAAGCTATCGGTTTTAAAATAGCAAAATAATAAACGGTCATTTACTTGACAACGCCTACTTTGAGGTCGTATATTTGCAGCTTGCAAAAAAATCTATATAGCGCGTTATAAAGCACTTATAAATTAGTGCCCATTACTCGTGTGATAGAAAATGGATTCTTGAGATCTGTCGGCAGATAGATCTGAACATTTAAAAAAATTAAATATAAACGTATGAAATTATCCCACTTTGGTTTTAAACTTCCAGATGAATTATTAGCTGAATACCCAGCCGAAAACAGAGATGAAGCTCGTTTGATGGTCTTGGACAGAAAGAAGCAGACGATTGAGCATAAATTATTCAAGGATATTATCGATTATTTTGATGAAGGCGATGTGATGATCCTTAATAATACAAAGGTTTTTCCGGCGCGTTTATATGGTAATAAAGAAAAAACAGGTGCGAGAATTGAAGTGTTCTTATTGAGAGAGCTAAATGAAGAGCAGCGTCTTTGGGATGTTTTGGTTGACCCGGCGCGTAAAATACGTATTGGTAACAAATTGTATTTTGGAGATGATGAGACTTTAGTTGCTGAGGTTATTGATAACACGACTTCCAGAGGCCGTACTTTGCGTTTCCTGTACGATGGTTCTTATAAAGAATTCCGCCAAAAATTAACTGAGCTTGGAGAAACACCTCTTCCTAAATATATCAAAAGAGAGGTTGAGCCAGAAGATGAAGAGCGCTATCAAACTATTTTTGCTAAAAAAGAAGGAGCTGTTGCTGCGCCAACAGCAGGTTTGCATTTTTCTAAACATTTATTAAAGCGTTTGGAGATTAAAGGTATTGAATTTGCTGAAGTAACACTTCACGTTGGTTTAGGCACGTTTAACCCGGTTGAGGTTGAAGATTTGTCCAAACATAAAATGGACAGTGAAGAGGCATTCGTTACTCAGGAAGCAGCTGATATTGTCAATAATGCCAAATCTCATAAAAAAAGAGTTTGTGCTGTAGGTACAACGGCGATGCGTGCTATTGAAAGTGCAGTATCTTCAAATGGAACGCTGAATGAGTTTTCAGGTTGGACTAATAAATTTATTTTCCCTCCGTATGACTTTAGTATTGCCAACTGTATGATTACCAATTTCCATACACCAAAATCGACATTATTAATGATGGCTTCTGCTTTTGCAGGTCATGATTTCATAAAGAAAGCTTACGAAGAGGCTGTTAAGGAAAAATACCGTTTCTATACTTATGGAGACGCGATGTTGATCCTATAAATAATATATTTTATACAGATAAAGCCTCGTCGTTATGATGGGGCTTTTCGTTTTAGGGTTTCAGGTTTCAGGTTTCTTGTTTCAAGTTCAAGTTCAAGTTCAATTTCGATTTCCCGCCTCCACAAAAGCTACGGACGGGCAAGCAACTTCGCTCTTTTTCAAACTTTAAGATGACCTTATCAAAAATGCGTCAATCCTTTCACTATTTTTGCAACTGCAATGGAAATAACAAAAAAAGACATACGAGCATTAAGTAAAGAACAACTTCGCGAATTTTTCGTCACGCAAGGTGATAAAGAATTCCGAGGGAATCAGGTATATGAATGGCTGTGGAGCAAAGGCGCTCACAAGTTTGAAGACATGACCAACATTTCCAAGGAAACCCGACAGATGTTGGAAGATCATTTCGTTATCAATCATATTGAAGTGGATCAAATGCAACGTAGCAACGACGGAACCATTAAAAATGCCATTCGTTTGCATGATGGTCTGATCGTGGAATCGGTATTGATTCCAACAAAAAGCCGTACTACAGCGTGTGTATCATCGCAAGTGGGCTGTAGTCTCGATTGTAAATTCTGTGCCACAGCACGACTCAAACGCATGAGGAATCTCAATCCTGATGAAATTTTTGATCAGGTCGTCGCTATTGATAAAGAAAGCCGATTATACTTCAACCGACCTTTAAGCAATATCGTATTTATGGGGATGGGAGAACCACTCATGAACTATAATAATGTACTAAAAGCCATTGATAAAATTACGTCTCCAGAAGGTTTGGGGATGTCTCCAAAACGCATCATCGTGTCCACTTCGGGCGTGCCTAAAATGATCAAGAAAATGGCCGATGATGAAGTGAAATTTGGTCTCGCCGTTTCTCTGCATTCTGCGATTGATGAAATCCGGACTTCCATCATGCCTTTCAATGCTAATTTTCCACTCTCTGATTTAAGGGAAGCTTTGGAATATTGGTATGCCAAAACAAAAAACACCATCACCTATGAATATGTGGTTTGGGATGGGATTAATGACACCAAAAGAGATGTGGAAGCGCTGATTCAATTCTGCAAATTCGCGCCAAGCAAGGTCAATTTGATCGAATATAATCCTATTGA
Organism: Gelidibacter sp.; assembly: GCF_053579655.1. Taxonomy (NCBI): domain Bacteria; kingdom Pseudomonadati; phylum Bacteroidota; class Flavobacteriia; order Flavobacteriales; family Flavobacteriaceae; genus Gelidibacter; species Gelidibacter sp. Next base: position 3,879 of record NZ_JBMDWE010000027.1, read on the forward strand.
TGACGGCCAGTTTCAACAAGCGGATAATGCGGCTTTGGAGATGTATATTTCCATGCTGGAAGCTAGCAATATTACCGTTACGGTAAGGCGCTCCAGAGGTAAGGATATCGACGCGGCCTGTGGTCAACTGGCGAATAAAAGCTAAATTTTTCTAGTTCTGAATGGTTAGTCTGATTTTCAAAAGACTTTCTTCAAGCAGAAGTTTTTTAAATACACCATTTTAACTTCGTGTTAAAATCTAAGGATGATGTTTTTATAAATTGCCTATCCAAGTCTATATTCTAGGAACGCGGTAATCTTGTTTCTTTTCTGAAATAGACTTCAAACATCTTTACTACCCTAAAGAATTTATCAAAAACGTGTATTCAGGCCTTTTTAGCACGACTTTCTAAGCTTTAAAATAGCATATCATTCCCGTTTTTAGTACGTTTGCTGTAGAAATCCGCATGACCACATCCCTTTGAAAATTGAAGAACAAATAAAGCAACCTATTGCCTATGAAATGGAACTTTTTGAACAAAAGTTCCTCCTTTCAATGTCTTCAAAAGTGGCGCTTTTAAATAGGATTACCACTTTTATTGTCAATAGAAAAGGCAAGCAAATGCGACCTATGTTTGTGTTTCTGGTCGCGAAAATGGTCAATAATGGGAATGTTAGCGAACGCACTTATAGAGGTGCTGCGGTTATTGAATTAATCCACACTGCAACCTTAGTGCATGACGACGTTGTCGATGACAGCAACAGACGCCGTGGGTTTTTCTCCATTAACGCCTTATGGAAAAATAAAATTGCCGTTCTTATTGGCGATTATCTTCTGTCTAAAGGTTTATTACTTTCCATTGATAATAATGATTTTGATCTTCTGAAAATTATTTCCGTAGCCGTTCGGGAGATGAGTGAAGGCGAACTTCTTCAAATCGAAAAAGCACGTCAACTGGACATTACTGAAGACATTTATTACGAAATCATCCGTCAAAAAACGGCAACGCTCATTGCAGCGTGTTGTAGTCTCGGTGCAGCTTCCGTAAAACCAAATTCGCCTGATGTGGAAACCATGCGCAAATTTGGAGAACTTATCGGTATGGCCTTTCAAATTAAGGACGATTTGTTTGATTATGGCAATGAAGCGATCGGCAAACCGACAGGTATCGATATCAAGGAACAAAAAATGACCTTGCCACTTATTTATGCTCTGAATAATTCTTCTAAAAAGGAAAAATCCTGGCTGATCAATTCGGTCAAAAAACATAATAAGGATAGAAAACGTGTTAAAGAAGTCATTGCTTTTGTGAAAAGTAAAGGCGGACTGGATTACGCCGTTTCTAAGATGCTAGAATTTCAGGAAGAAGCTTTAGTGCTTTTAGATACCTATCCAGAATCTGAATTTAAAGCTTCTTTATTGCTCATGGTCAATTATGTGATTGATCGGAAGAAGTAGGGGAAAGCATGAAGCTTGAAGCGCGGAGCTTGAAGTTTTTATATGGTTATTATTAAAGTATCTGCATTTTTTTCAAAAAAACATTGTTGTTATTTTTATTTGTAATATGTTGACATATATGTTTTTGCGTTTATCAGTCGACAATTCAACAACAAACAACCCCACAACCAACAAAAATCCCAGGCAACCTTTTGCACATCTTTTGCGTCTTTATAAATAGAAGACCTAATAAACCAATTTTTGAAAGTCATTCAATTACATAACAACAATATCGAGCTTATAAAAAAAGCGTCTAAAAACAATCGTGAAGCGCAACACATGCTTTATGAAACGCATGCGCCAAAAATGTTGAGCGTTTGTCGATATTATGTAAAGGATCTTCAAAAGGCAGAAGATGTCATGTTGAACGGATTTTTTAAAGCTTTTACCCATCTGACGAATTTCAAGAATGAAGGCAGTTTCGAAGGCTGGCTCAGGAAAATCATGGTCAGAGAAGCGATTTCCTTTTTAAGACAACAAAAGAAGATTGAGTTTTCTGTCGAAGATGTTGAAGTCCATCATGAACAGATCAACAACATTCAAACGGCCATCGAAGTGAATGAGATTCAACAATATATTGACGAATTACCTGAAGGCTATAAAATGGTGTTTGTCATGTATGCTATTGAAGGATACAAACATCGCGAAATTGCAAGTTTGTTGAATATCAATGAAGGCACTTCAAAATCGCAGTTGTATAAAGCCAGACAGCTTTTGCAGGAGAAAATTAATAAGTCAAACCTTATAAATACTATGACAGATGAAATGGGAAGATAATATTAAGGAGACGCTTGAGAAACGAACCATCGAACCCTCTGACACCTCATGGAATGCCTTGGCAGACCGATTGGATGCCACGGATAAAAAGAAAGGGAAAGTGGTGTATTTGTGGATGGGTGTTGCGGCTAGCGTTGTTGCTATTTTGTTTATGATCACTTTGTTTTTTAATGACAACACATTTGACACTCAAAATCCGGTTTTAGTTGACACAGAACAAAAAATGGAGGAACATATTCAACCGATGGAGAAGTCATCAGAACAAAGGCAATTGGTGAAGACCAATCAAGAGGTTGGAATTCCAGAGTCTTTTGAAAGGAATGCCTCTAAAAAGGAACTCTTAACGAACGAAAAAAATATAACAACTTCTACACAACAAAATCTTGCCGTTGCTAAAAATGAAAATCAAGAATCATTTGAGTCTTTAGAAATAATCGGTCAAAAAGAAACCTTGGAAGATCAAAAAGTCTCAGAGATTGTTGCTCAAATAAACGATTTGAAAAGCAAGGGCCAAACGGTAACTGACGCGGATATTGATGCTTTATTGCAAAAAGCCCAAAGGGAAATTACTTTCCAAACCATCTTAAAAGAGGGCACGAGAACGGTGGATGCCAGCGCTCTTTTACAAGACGTTGAAACAGATTTGCAAAAATCGTTTAGAGATAAAATCTTTGAAGCTTTAAAAAATAGTTATGAAACCGTAATAACGGCAGTCGCAGAGCGGAATAATTAACCGAATTCCTGCACAGGCAGGAATCTCAGATTTAGCGAAGCTAATCTTAGAGTCAAAAGTAAAATTCATCAATCAAAAATCGAACATTATGAACACAATTGTAAAAATCATTGTGCTGGCAAGCTTATGCCTCATTTTAAGCAACGTTCACGCACAGGACACTATTCAGAGAACCCTCAAAGATATTCGACTTGAGCATCTCGAAAAGTATAAGGACACCATTGCCATACAGGAAAGGAATCTCTTAAAATCCGAAGTTGAAGTCATTAATCAACAATTGGAAAAGGGCAAAATCACCAAAGCAAAAGCAGATGCACTGAAACAAGAAGCAGCTAAGAAAAGAGCATTAAACATTGAGAGTAGACTGGCTATGATTGACCACCAAATTGATCTACTTATGAGAAATGACGAATCCTATCAAACGTATGGAAATACGAAGAGCGATCTCCTAGCTTCATTTAGCAAAAAAAATGGACTTTACATAAAAGGTAGCAATAAGCCAGTTAAATATGATATCAGAACTGAAAACCAATTCTTATTCGCCATCGGTTTTAACAACACACTCATTGACGGTCAAAGCTTAGAAGATTCCCCGTATAAAATCGGCGGTTCCGGTTTTGTGGAACTGGGTTGGCTGTGGAATACACGATTACTTAAAAACTCAAATTTTGTGAGGGTCAATTATGGGTTGTCATTACAGTGGAATAAATTGTCCATAAAAGATAATCTTTATTTTGTGGATCATGGAAATGAAACCACGCTCGAAGAATTTCCATTGGATTTGAAGAAATCAAAATTCAGAACTACGAGTTTGGTCGTTCCATTGCATTTTGAGTTCGGGCCTTCAAAAAAAGAAACCTATGATGATCGAATCAGGTATTTTACGGCTAATCAATTCAAGATTGGACTTGGAGGTTTCGCTGGGGTTAATCTGAGCACTCAGCAAAAACTGAAATACCGAGAGAATGGTAGCAATCAAAAAGATAAATTAAAAAATGATTACAACACGTCCAATTTTGTATATGGTTTGAGCGGTTATATTGGCGTAGGAGATTTTAGTGTGTATGCCAAATATAATCTGAACGAACTGTTTAAGGATCAAGTCACGCCACAGCATAATATTTCCTTGGGCCTGCGTTGGGATCTTTAGATTAATCACTTAAGGTTTCAAGGAATACAATCAAAAATTAAACCATTAAGGAGTTAAGTTCATTAAGCGCTGCCTTAAAAAGTAGTGCACCTTAATTTTCTTAATCCCTTAATGGTTCAAAAAAATATAACCATTAAGAAAAAATTAAGGAATTTAGGACATTAAGGGTTGAGTTAAAAACAACACGACTTAATTTTCTTAATACCTAAATGATCTTGATGGTTCAAAAAACTTATTCATTCCGATAGCGAATCATGATGTCCTTGAATAACTCTGCAGTAGTCGGAGGCGTATAAGAAATGGCATTGGCTCCCGATTCAATGGCCAGTTGAATAGTATCATCAGATCTCCCGCTAGTTGCAATGATCGCCACATCGCTATTAATATCTCTGATTCTTTTTATAATATCCGACGTTTTTTCAGCGCCTGACACGTTAAAAATATCGACGCCAGCTTTTATGCGTCCCTCGATATCGTCATTTTCTGAAACCACGGTAATGACGACTGGAATGTCTATTTTTTCTTTTAATCTTTTGATCAAATCATTCGGCGTAGGTTTATTTAATACCACGCCTAAGGCACCTTGGAACTCTGCGTCAATGGCAAGATCTATGGATCGATCGCCTGTGGTTATGCCGCCGCCGACACCACAAAAGATAGGTTTGTCTGCCGCTAAAATCAAAGCATGAGAAATTAAGGGCTGCGGCGTAAATGGATATACTGCAATAATAGCGTTGGAATTTGTATTTCGGATGATCGCCACATCAGTACTGAATAAAAAAGATTTTAATAGCTGACCAAATACATAGATTCCAGAACAGGTATTGATAATTTCTGGTACTTCAACGATATTAGTTCTTAATCTACTTGTAAAACGAGGTGTTTTTTTCATTGTTTTAATTTTAAATGTTGCTGCCAACGCTAATGATGTAAATGGCATTATCTTCGGTAAAGTCAGTGTTTATATTTATCTTAAGAACTGGACGGAATTGATTTTTTTTCGATAAACTCATCGGCAATATATGTCCTTTATGAATTTTGATTGTCCTATTTTTACAAAAAAATTACTACTAAGCTTTGATTTCAAGATCCACCATAGAACAAGTATTTGAAACCGCTCGCGTTGAAGAGGTTATTGGCGATTTCGTCAATCTCAAAAAAGCGGGCAGTAATTATAAAGGTTTAAGTCCGTTTAGTGACGAGCGTTCGCCGAGTTTTGTCGTGAGTCCGGTAAAGCAAATTTGGAAAGATTTTAGTAGTGGCAAAGGCGGAAATGCGGTGACTTTCATCATGGAGCATGAGCATTTCACTTATCCTGAAGCGATCAGATATCTTGCCAAAAAATACAATATTGAAATAGAGGAAACCGAACAGACCAATGAGCAAAAAGAAGAAGCCAATGAACGGGAAAGTCTCTTTTTGGTCAACGAGTTTGCCAGTGAATACTTCCAAAAAGTGCTTCATAAAACCGATCAAGGAAAAGCCATTGGCTTAAGTTATTTTAAGGAGCGTGGGTTTACCATTGAAACCATAAAGACCTTTGATTTGGGCTATGCACTTGATGAATGGCAAGCCTTTACGGATGAAGCTTTAAAAAAGGGTTACAAACTCGAATTTCTTGAAAAAACAGGATTGACCATTGTTAAGGATGACAAACGTTTTGATCGCTTTAAAGGTCGAGTCTTGTTTCCGATTCAAAGTATGAGCGGACGGGTTTTAGGTTTCGGAGGCCGAATCTTGGGAGCTGATAAAAAAGCGGCAAAATATCTGAATTCGCCTGAAAGTGAAGTGTATCATAAGAGTAAAATTCTGTATGGATTATATCATGCCAAGCAATCTATCGCCAAAGAAGACAATTGTTTTTTGGTAGAAGGCTATACGGATGTGATCCAATTCCACCAAACAGGCGTTAAGAATGTGGTCGCATCTTCGGGAACGGCTTTATCGCCCGAGCAGATTCGATTGATTAATCGTTTAACCAAAAATATCACGGTGCTTTTTGATGGGGATGCTGCGGGATTGCGAGCTTCGGTAAGAGGTATCGATTTAATTTTGGAGCAAGGAATGAATGTTAAGGTTTGTTCTTTTCCCGCGGGCGAAGATCCGGACAGCTTTGCAAGAAAAAATACCTTTGAAGAGCTTTCCGCTTATCTTCATGACAAGGCCATGGATTTCATTCAGTTTAAAGCCTCGTTGTTGGTTGAAGATGCCAAAAACGATCCTATAAAAAAGGCGGATACCATCCGGGAAATCGTCAATAGTATTTCAAAAATTCCTGATCCTATTAAGCGTGAGATTTATGTGAAGGAATGTTCGAATATCATGGACATTAGCGAGCAGGTCTTATTTACCACTTTAGCGCAAATCAATAATAAAGAAAGTAAGGAATTGAGCAGGCCACCTGATCCAAATCAAGTGCCTTTTGAAGTTTTTAGATCAGAACCGGCCGCAAAGAAAGTCAATCATCAATATGAATTGGAGCTAAAAATCATCGAGATCTTATTGCTTTATGGCAACGAAACTGAAGATTTTGAGGACTTGGTCATGAAAGAAGATGAGAAAACAGGCGAATTAAAAATGGAACCTGTCATTCAGCAAGCAAAAGTATTTGAGAAAATCTATTTAGACTTGCAGGAAGATGAAATGCAGTTTTCTGACGAGCGCTTCAAAAATTTATATTATGTTATTATTGATGCGCTGCACCAAGCCACAGACTTTCAGCTAAAGGACTTTATTAATAAGCTCGATCAGAACATGGCCAATGAAGTGACCACTATTTTGATGGATGATGAGCGTTATGTATTGCATGATTGGGAGCGAAATCATATCGTTCCCAAAGAAAAAAATGAGAGTATCGCACAATTGGTTACTCAAACGATTTTGAGTTTAAGATGTTTTCTAATAGATCAAAAAGTTGTGGAATACCAAAACGAAACGAGAAAGCCCGATGTAAATACGCTCGCCGTAATGGAAGATGTTAGAGACTACTTAAGACTAAAAACACTCTTGTCAAAAAAACTCGGAAAAGTAGTGGGTGGCAAAATTTAAACGGTGCCTATATGTTTTGCTTGATGAATCAAATCTACTAAATTGGTCACATTCAGTTTTTTGAAAAGCCGCGCTTTATAGGTGCTGACCGTTTTTTCGTTGATGTCGAGCTCTTGAGCAATTTCCTTGTTTTTCTTTCCGGACGATAATAATTTCAATACTTCGACTTCTCTGGTCGATAGACGTTTGTAAAGTTTGCTTTTGCTGTTCTTGGTGTCATCATAATTCAAGTGTTTGGCCATGTTCTCACTCAAATAGATACCACCATTATACACTTTTAATACCGCCTCCTTAATGGTTTTAGTATCCACTGATTTTGAAAGATAACCAGAGGCACCTGCTTTAATCGTGCTGATAGCATAAATTTCTTCAGGATGATGACTGAACATGATCACTTTTAAGTCGGTATGCTCTTTTTTAATGGCTCTTAAAGCGGTAATGCCATTCAGCTCGGGCAAATCAATTTCAGAGATTATAACATCAACAGGAAAGCGTCGGATAAATTCAAAAATTTCAATACCCGTTCCAATAGTTCCAACGACTTCAATATCTGGATCCGTGTCAAAAAGTAGTTTTAATCCTGCTCTGACAATGGGATGGTGGTCAACAACCAAAACCTTAATCATAATGTTCTATTATTAAATTGGTTACGTAAGTAAGTGTACGTAAGAAGGTCAGTTCAGGATTGGGAGATGTCCTACGTAAATATATAAAAAAAAACACGAAACTCAATAAGTTTCGTGAACATTCAATCAATTATAGGAATGATAGTTGAGATTATTTTAAATTTTTAGGGATTTTGCATATTGGAATCGGAATCATTTTATGCTGATTGATTTTATTGAGTCTTGAAAAGAGTTCAAAAACCTCACGTTTTCTGTCCTCGAAGTCAGTTGCAGTTTTACCGTTTTCTTTCATTTCCATCGCCCATTCCAATTCGGAATAAGACGCGCCAATTTGATCTTCGTCACTTCTATCATCGCCAAACAGGCCATCACTTGGCGCTGCATTAATAATAGAGTCCGTAATGCCCAATGCCTTGGCAATGGCGTAAACCTCGGTTTTCAGCAAATCTGCGATGGGGTTTAAATCGACGCCGCCATCACCATATTTGGTGTAAAACCCAATGCCAAAGTCTTCAATCTTGTTTCCTGTTCCTGCAACCAATAAGCCTTTTAATCCGGCATGGTAATAAAGCGTCGTCATTCTTAAGCGCGCACGTGTATTGGCAAGCGCCATGTCGACTATATCTGGTTTTCCATCTAAAGAAACCTGTCTTTTAAATTCTTCAAAAACGGGCGTTAAATCCACTAAATTATCCGACACATTTGGAAAATTGGCTTTGAGCTGTTTAATGTGTTCTTGACCTCTGGATACATGGCTTTCTGGTTGATGTATAGGCATTTCAATACATAAAACATCCAAACCTGTTTTGGCACATAATGTAGAGACTACTGCAGAATCAATTCCGCCAGAAATTCCGACAACAAAACCATTGACATGAGCGTTGGAGACGTACTCTTTTAACCAGTTTACAATGTGATCAATAACTTTTTCTGTTTGCATTTTAGGAAGATTTAACACAAAGAATACTACCTTTGTACAACAAAAATAAAGTAAACACTGAAGTAATAAAAATTAAAGACCTTTAAAAATCATCTATGAAGAATGTCGGTTTTCTAATTGTCCTTTTGCTTTTTTTTAACGCTTGTAAAAAAGACAATCAACTGGAAAGTGAAATTTCTAAAATTGATGTTGACGTTAATGTGGAGCGTTTTGATTTGGCTTTTGCGGACGCTAAACCAGCGGATTTGCCAAAATTGAAAGCCGCCTATCCTTTTTTATTTTCAGAGCGCATTCCTGATTCTATATGGATTGAGCGCATGAATGACACGCTGCAGAAGGAGCTGTCGAGTGAAGTCAAAAAAACCTTTGCCAAGTTTGATGATGTGGAAGACGATATTAGATCGCTTTTTCAACATTTGAAATATTATGATAAAATATTTAAAGTGCCGCGCATTATTACGGTCACTTCAGATGTGGATTATCGAAATAAAACCATTGTAACAGATACCATTGTACTGATTTCTTTAGATACTTATTTGGGCGCTGATCATCATTTCTATGAAGGTATTCAGAGGTATTTGACCTTAAGAATGGAGCGGTCTCAAATTGTGAGTGATTTGGCCTCAGACTATTCAGAACATTATATTCTTCAAAATAAATCAAAGACGCTTTTGGATGATATGATTTACTATGGTAAGGAGCTCTATTTTAAGGATAAAATGATCCCGTTTAAGTCAGATGCTGAAAAAATAGGCTATACCGAGGCGCAACTGGAATGGGTTATAGAAAATGAAAGTGAAGTGTGGCGCTACTTTATTGAACGCGAACTTTTGTTCAGTACCGATAATAGTTTGGCAGGCCGATTTATTGCAGATGCTCCTTTTTCAAAATTTTATTTGGAACTGGATAGTGAGTCTCCAGACAGAATCGGTCAGTACATCGGTTGGCAAATCGTTAGGTCTTACATGAAAAACAATGAGGTCAGCTTCATGGATATGTTGAAAATGAATGCTGAAGATATTTTTAATAATTCTAAATATAAACCCCGTAAATAATGTCAAATACTATAAAATCAACTATCGAATTATTCGTTGAATTGGATGAAAATCGAGTGCCTGAAAAATTGAGCTGGACTGCTCAAGATGGTGGCATCAAAAATGAAGAAGCTAAAGCGATGATGCTTTCAGTTTGGGATAGTGAAGCACAAGAAACGTTGCGTATCGATCTTTGGACTAAAGATATGCCCGTAGATGAAATGAAGTTGTTTTTTCATCAAACCTTGGTCGAAATGAGCAATACCTTCCATCGTGCCACTGAAGATGAAAAAATGACCGCCACCATGCGGGATTTCTGTGATTATTTTGCAGAAAAATTAGAACTCAAAACAAAGTAAAATCTCCAAACTATAAATTTTTCAATCCCGAAGCTTCGGGATTGAATGTTTTAAATAAATAGCTCTAAGAAAATGCGGAAACTCCTATATGTTTTAATTTTGGTTTTGTTGGTCATGTTTGGGTATCGTTATTTTTTTAACGATAAGGAAGAAACCATACTGCATGAGAATTCTGCACTCATACAAGAGCAAATCCGAAATGTGAGCAAATTGGTGGTCACGGAAGGGCATTTCAGTCAAGTGTTTACCTATAAAAACTCCAAGGCCGTTTTTGCCAATTTGGTCAATGTGGAAAAGAAAGCTTTAGTAGTTGTTAATGCTGACGTCACGGTTTCATATGATTTGAGCCAGATAGAATATGAAGTGGATGAAAGTACCAAAACGCTCAAAATTTTAAGCATTCCAAAAGAAGAGATCAAGATCAGCCCCGATTTTGAATATTATGATGTAACCGCCGATTTCCTAAATCCGTTTAAAGCGGAAGATTATAATAAGATCAAGGATAAAGTGAACGGGCAGCTGATGAAAAAAATCGAAGCCTCTAACTTAAAGAGTAACGCGCAAAATCGTTTGATCAGTGAATTGTCAAAATTCTTTATTTTAACAAATACTTTGGGATGGACACTGCAGTATGAAGGTAATTCCATCAAATCATCTGACGATTTACAAAACATCAAACTTTAAGACTTAGAAGCGGTGTTTGATAATCAGTGCGCTAACATCACAATTTGATCTACTTAAAAAGTCCTCTCCTTCGGAGGATTTAGGAGAGGATTTTCCTCTGCAAACTCGACCATCCACCACCATTTATAGCCTCAATATTATTCGATTTTAAAATTTGCGTTGCTTGACCTGAACGTGCGCCGCTTGCACAACAGGTGATAACAGGTTTGTTCATTTTCTGGATTTTTGCAACGTTATTTCTCAACTGATCCAACGGAATGTGTTTGGCGCTTTCAATATGACCATTATCCCATTCTCCTTTGGTTCTGACATCCAAAATGATGGCGCCTTTGTCTAAAAATTCCTTTATGTTTTTCTTTTTGTTCCCGAATAAAAAATCAAAAATTCCCATAGTTTTCTTTTGTTTAAATTTACATATTATTGACAAACTTAGAATTTTAAATTAGAACCCTTGGTTACAGAAGTTACACGCAGAGAAGAAATTATAGTTACAGCCACCAAACTTTTTAAAGAAAAAGGCTATAGTGCGGTAACCATGCGCGATTTGGCGACGGCAATGGGCATGAAAGCTGCCAGCCTTTACAATCATATCAATTCCAAACAGGATATTTTAAAAGCCATCATCATTTCGTTGGCCGAAGAATTTACACAAGGCATGGATTTGATTAAAAAATCAAAGCATAGCACCATCGAAAAGTTGAAGTTGATTGTCGAGCTTCATGTCCATATTACGACGAATAACACCTATGGTATGGCATCCTTAAACAATGATTGGATGCATTTAGAAGATCAATTGGAGTATTATTTGCAACTCCGAAAAAAATATGAGCAAGATTTTGTGGATATTATTAAAACTGGAATTTCCTCCAGTGAAATCATCGAGACAAATGCAGAAGTCGTAATGTTTTCAATACTTTCTACCCTGCGTTCACTGTATTTATGGATCCCCAAAAAGGAGGAAATTAATCTTAAAGAGTTAACCCAAAATCTGAGTGATGTCCTCATCTACGGAATTAACAAATAGTTAATAATTAATTTTGTAAATTTGTCACTCAAACTAACAAGTGTTAGTTTGAGGCTTACAAGCTTTTTTAACCTTGTAGGTTTTGATAAAAGGACAACTAATTAAATTTAACGCCTATGTCCTTTCCTTTGGAAAGGCTTAGGGACAGGATTATGGCAAAATTCCACAAGCTGAAAGTGGCCGACATTTATAAGGAAACAAAGGATTGCGTCGTCATTTCTTTTGAAGTTCCTGATCATCTCAAGGAGGCATTCAAATACAAACACGGTCAACATTTGACGCTGCGAAAGCAAATCAATGGCGCGGATATTCGGCGCAATTACTCTTTATGCTCAAGTCCTTTGGATGGTGAGTGGAAAGTGGCCGTAAAAACCATTCGCAATGGAGTTTTTTCCAATTATGCGCTTTATGAATTAAAAAAAGGCGACACCCTCGAGGTCATGGAACCACATGGCGAATTTACGGTGGGTGTCAACGTTGCAGCGCATAATAATTACATCGCATTTGCTGCTGGGAGCGGGATTACACCGTTGTTATCCATCATCAAAACCCATTTGCACCAGGAGCCAAACAGCACGTTTAAGCTGTTTTACTTGAACCGAACTGTAAAATCCATTATCTTTAAGGAGGAAATCGAACAACTTAAAAACGAGTTCTTTGACAGGTTTCAGGTGTTTTATTTTTTAACTAGAGAACATCGTGATATTCCATTTTTGAATGGTCGTTTTGACAAAGAAAAACTGGCAATATTGACCCGCACATTTATTGATGTTCCCGATACGCACCACGCCTTTATTTGCGGGCCTCAAGAGATGATTTTCTTGATTCGCGACGAATTGCAAGCGGCAGGAATGTCCAAGGATAATATTCATTACGAACTGTTCTTTACAGGCAGTTCAGCTGAAGAAAATAAACATATTGCCGATATCCTCGAACAAAGAATTGATGGCACGCAGGTAACCATTATTGATGGCGGAAAAGAATTTCATTTCATTATGGATGACGATTTCGATACTATTCTCGATGGTGCCTTGGCTGCTGGAGCCGATTTGCCGTTCGCTTGCAAAGGCGGCGTTTGCAGCACCTGCAAGTGTCAAGTCATCGAAGGATCGGTGAAAATGAAAAAGAATTACGCACTTGCCGACAAGGAAGTCGAGCAGAATTATGTGTTGAGCTGTCAAGCCGTGCCGACGAGTAAAAAGGTCGTGGTTGATTTTGATGTATAATTAGAATATTAACTTGGGCGTTACCCTAAAAAGGGTCGGGCTTTCCGCTATATCTTTTTTGTGAAAAACAAAAATGGATGTGGCCTCAAATGCGGAGCATTCACGAGCTCTTATATATCAAATAAGAATGAGCGAGTAATCCCTAACGCAACTCCGAACATTAAATAACATTTCACTAATATTAAGAACCATGAGTGAAGAACAAATTTTAAATCTAGAAAAGCAGTTCGAAGCACGGATCGCAAGAGACGAAAAAATCGAACCTAAAGATTGGATGCCCGAAAAGTACCGTCAGACCCATATTCGTCAGATGTCTCAACATGCGCATTCCGAAATTGTGGGCATGCTTCCAGAAGGCAATTGGATTACAAGAGCGCCTTCATTACGACGAAAAGTAGCCTTGTTGGCAAAAGTCCAAGATGAAGCTGGTCATGGTTTATACTTATATTCTGCCACCGAAACTTTAGGGATTTCCCGTGAGGAATTATACGAACAACTCCATTCTGGAAAAGCAAAATACTCTTCCATTTTCAATTATCCAACTGTTACTTGGGCCGATATGGGCGCCATTGGCTGGTTGGTTGATGGTGCAGCTATTATCAATCAAGTGCCGTTGTGTAGCACGTCTTACGGGCCTTATGCGAGAGCAATGGTAAGGGTTTGTAAAGAGGAAAGTTTTCATCAACGTCAAGGTTATGAAATCATGATAAAATTGATGAGTGGCACGCCCGAACAAAAGGAAATGGCGCAAGATGCCTTAAACCGATGGTGGTGGCCAAGTTTGATGATGTTAGGGCCAACAGATGCAGAATCCGTGCATACCGAGCAATCCATGAAATGGAAATTGAAACGTAAAACCAATGATGAATTACGTCAACAATTTATCGATCAAACCGTTCCACAAGCAGATTTAATCGGATTGGTCATTCCTGATCCCGACTTAAAATGGAACGAGGAACGTGGCAGCTACGATTTTGGAGAAATTAATTGGGACGAATTTTGGCAAGTCGTCAAAGGTCATGGGCCAATGAACAAAGAACGCATGAAAGCAAGAGTAGGCGCATGGGAGCGTGGCGAATGGGTTCGTGATGCGGCCATGGCACATGCCGAAAAGATAGCAAACAGAAAAGAAAAACAAGTAGTCTAATAAAGAGCTTGAAAATGAAATTGAAGTTGAAATCGAAGGATGTTCAATTTCAACTTCAATTTCGATTTCAATTTAACCAGATAATATATGTCAACGAAACAGTGGCCACTTTGGGAAGTCTTCGTCAGAAGTAAAAACGGATTGGAACATCGTCATTTCGGAAGTCTGCACGCAGCAGATGCAGAAATGGCCTTGGAAAACGCACGCGATGTGTACACCAGAAGAAATGAAGGTGTCAGTATTTGGGTCGTAGAATCCAAAAACATCACAGCTTCAAATCCAGAACACAACGGCGAATTATTTGAACCGGCACAAGATAAAGTTTACCGTCATCCAACATTTTACGAGTTGCCTGATGAAGTGAAATATATGTAACAAAGAAGTTGAAATCGAAATTGAAATTCAAACTGAAGTTAAATTGAAATTCAAAAAATGAGCGAGAATAAATTTGATTTGAGTGAGCGTTTAGAGGATTTCGCGACAAAATAATTCTGCTCTATGACAAAAAACCATTGTCATACGCAGGAGATTATTTAGCAAAACAACTCATTCGTTCCTCTTGCTCGTCAGCTTTGAATTATGGAGAGGTTTTAGGTGCCGGAACTGATAAGGATAAAATAAATAAGTTGAGAATATGCTTAAAGGAATTAAGAGAATGTCATCGAAATCTCAATATTCAAACGAAAGCAAAATTGTTTTCTGAAGATAGTCTAGTGTCATTAAAAGATGAAAATGACCAACTGATCAGAATCATAGTAACAAGAATAAAAAATATTAAATAGAAAATATAAAAGAAACAACTGGATTTTTTTAGGTTCAATTTCGACTTCAATTTCAATTTAGAAGAATTAGACGAAGCCCTTCAATTTCAAGTTCGATTTCAACTTCAATTTAATTATGAAAGATAATTTATATAACTACATCCTCGGAATCGCCGACAACAGTCTCATCCTCGGTCAACGCATGGGCGAACTCTGCGGACATGGGCCAAGTTTGGAAACTGATATCGCTTGCACAAATATCTCCCTCGATTTATTTGGACAAGTGCGCAGCTATTACCAATACGCGGCAAAACTTGTAGGAGATGGTCGGAACGAAGACGATATCGCCATGCTTCGCAAAGAACGCGAGTATGTAAATGTCTTGTTGGTGGAACAGCCTAACACAGATTTTGCTTACACCATGGTGCGTCATTTTTTATTTGATGTGTATCATTTACTGTTTTTAACCGAATTACAGAAAAGCAAGGATTTAACGTTGGCGGCAATTGCTACAAAATCGGTTAAAGAAGTGAGCTATCATCAGCGTTTTTCAACCGATTGGATCAAGCGATTGGGCGACGGAACCGATGAAAGTCAACAAAAAACACAAAATGCCATCAACGACTTATGGACATATACCGATGAGTTATTCCATCAAACCGAAGCCGATAAAGCCATGGTTCAGGAAGGAATTGGTGTAGATGTCACAAAATTAAAAGAAAAATATTACACAAAAATAAATAGCGTTTTGGAAGAAGCCACTTTGACTATTCCCGAATCAAAATACTTCCAAAAAGGAGGAAAGCAGGGCATTCATACCGAACACATGGGGTTTTTATTGGCCGAATTGCAATACATGCAACGCACGTATCCTAATATGGAATGGTAGAGCATTGTTGATTGCTGAATTTTGATTGTTGATTTTAGAAGGACTTCAAAAATCAAAAATCGTTAATCTTCAATCTTAAATAAATCATGACAAGCACAGAACAACATATCGACCCAAAACTGATCGCGATCCTGGAAGCGGTTTCCGATCCAGAAATCCCAGTCCTTTCAATAATGGATATGGGAGTGGTACGATCTGCGGTTATTGAAAATGACATCGTGAAAGTTCAAATCACACCAACTTACAGTGGTTGCCCAGCAATGGATGTGATTGGCGATGATATTAAAGCAGCTTTAAAAAAAGCAGGATACCATTCAGAAGTCGAATTAATTCTCTCGCCAGCTTGGACAACAGATTGGATTACCCCAAGAGGAAGAAAGTCTCTGGAAGATTATGGCATTGCAGCGCCATTAAACGCAGAAGCGGATAAAGATGTGTTATTGCACGGAAAGCGCTTAGTTAAATGTCCACAATGTGGATCCATAAATACGAGATTGGTAAGTCAATTTGGTTCAACGGCATGCAAAGCACAATTTCAGTGCAACGATTGTCATGAGCCTTTTGATTACTTTAAATGTTTAAAATAAAAAGATCAACGATTGCTGATTTATGATTGTTGATTTAAGAAGTGAGATAGTTCAACAATCAAAAGTCGTTAATCTTCAATCAAAAATCATATAAAATGAAATCAATTTTACTAGATATTAAAAACGGTGTCGCCACCATCACGCTCAACCGGCCAGAGGTCTTCAACAGTTTCAATCGTGAAATGGCATTTTTGCTTCAGGATACTTTAGATGCTTGTGAGAAAAATGATGCCGTAAGAGCAATTGTTCTTACAGGAAACGGAAAAGCATTTTGTGCGGGTCAAGACTTAAAAGAAGTCACATCGCCAGAATTAAATCCAGGTTTCAAAAAGATTCTCGAAGAGCATTACAATCCTATAATCACGAGAATTCGATCTATTAAAAAACCAATCATTGGCGCTATAAATGGTGTTGCTGCAGGAGCAGGGGCAAATATTGCTTTGGCCTGCGATATTGTTGTCGCTCACGAAAAAGTAAGTTTTATACAAGCATTCAGTCTTATTGGTTTGGTACCCGATAGCGCTGGAACCTTCTTTTTACCACGATTGATTGGTTTTCAAAAAGCTTTAGCAATTGCCATGTTAGGCGATAAAGTATCTGCAGAAGAAGCTGAAAAAATGGGAATGATTTATAAAGTTATTCCTTTAGAGTTTTTTGAGGCTGACGTCAGCGAACTAGCTTTAAAACTCGCTAATATGCCAACAAAAGCTTTAGGACTGATTAAAGAATTATTCAATAAATCGATGACCAATGATTTGGAAGCTCAATTAGCTTTAGAATCTAAATTGCAAATTGAAGCCGCGCAAACTGAAGATTATGCCGAAGGTGTTGCTGCGTTTATTGAAAAAAGACAGCCTAATTTTAAAGGTAAATGATTTGTGATTGAAGATTTACGATTTTTGATTTTTTGAAGTAATAAATTAGGAATATGAGACCAAACCAATTAGAAGAGCGACTTATTCAGTTTGCTATCGATGTCATTCTGATTTGCAAGAAGATCGACAATTCATTCGCATCAGAACATTTGGCAAAACAACTCATAAGATCTGCAACTTCAGCAGCTTTAAATTATGGAGAGGCGAGAGGTGGCGAATCTTCTAGAGATTTTCTTCATAAAATGAAAATTTGCTTGAAAGAACTTCGCGAGTGTTTAGTTAACATGAAAATCCAAAAAGGTGCTCAGCTTATTTTAGACATTGAAGGCTTAGATAAATTAATAAAAGAAAACGACGAACTCATTTCTATTTTTGTTGTTAGTATAAAAACTGCATCCTTAAAGCTGAAATAATATATTTATGACAAATCAAAAATCAAAAATCAGCAATCAACAATCAACAATCAAATTGATCGGAATTCTCGGCTCAGGAACCATGGGCAGCGGCATCGCACAAGTAGCAGCAACATCTGGCTGTCAAGTGAAATTATACGACACCAATCAAGAAGCCTTGGATAAAGCAAAAGTAGCTTTGGAGAAAATTCTGTCGCGATTAGTTGAAAAAAAACGTATTGATTCTACAGAAAAAGCACGAATTCAAAATAACATTTCTTACGTAAATAATTTAAAGGATTTATCAGATTCCGATCTGACAATTGAAGCTATTATTGAAAATCTGGACATTAAGAAAAAAGTCTTTTCCGAATTGGAAACTTATGTGTCTGATAACTGTATCATCGCATCAAACACCTCAAGTTTGTCCATTGCTTCGATTGCGGCTTCCTTAAATAGACCAGAACGTTGTATTGGGATTCATTTTTTCAATCCCGCGCCATTGATGCAGTTGGTAGAAGTTATTCCGGCTATACAAACCTCAAAAGAAGTTCTTGAAAAATCAGTAAAGATTATTTCTGATTGGAAAAAAGTGGTCGCCGTTGCAAAAGATACTCCTGGATTTATCGTGAATCGTGTGGCAAGACCATTTTATGGAGAAGCTCTACGGATTTATGAAGAAGGCATTGCCGATTTTCATACCATTGATGAGAGCATGAAAACTTTAGGGGGTTTCCGAATGGGGCCTTTTGAACTCATGGATTTTATTGGGAATGATGTCAATTATACGGTCACAGAAACGGTGTTCACTGCATTTTATTTTGATCCAAGATATAAGCCATCCTTCACTCAAAAACGTTTTTCAGAAGCGGGTTATTTGGGCAGGAAATCAGGAAAAGGCTATTATGATTATGATAAAAATGGAGCGATCGTCATTCTTGAACGTGATTACTATCAAGGGAAGGGCTCACATGATAAAAACTTGCCACAACAAATATTCGACCGTGTCCTGGTCATGCTCATTAACGAAGCAGCCGATGCTTTATTCTGGAATATCGCTTCCGCAGAAGATATTGATAACGCCATGACCAAAGGCGTCAACTATCCGAAAGGCTTGTTGGCTTGGGCAGATGAAAAGGGAATCGATTGGTGTGTCAATAAAATGGACGAATTGTACGATGAATATCGAGAAGATAGGTACCGCTGTAGTCCGTTGTTGAGGAGAATGAATAAATCAGGTTTGAGGTTTTTTGATTAACGATTGCTGAATGCTGATTTTTGATTTAAGAAGTTATACACTTCAACAATCAAAAATCGTTAATCTTCAATCAAAAATAAATTAAATGAACGGAAATAAAATACCCTATAAAATGCTATCACTCGATCCCTTCAGCTCCTGGCTCGGCATCGAAATTCTAGAATGTGAGATCGGCAGATGTAAAGTCGCTATGACCATTCGTAAAGAAATGCTCAACAGTATGGGGAAAGCGCATGGAGGTATTAGCTATTCATTAGCAGATACCGCTTTTGGTTTTGCTGCAAATACGCATGGAAAATATGCGGTTTCCATTGAAACCAGCATCAACCATATTGAAGCATTAATTGAAGGGGATTATTTAATCGCTGAATCGGTGATTGAAAACGTTAAAAATAAATTGGGCTTTAATATTATTGAAGTCAAACGAGGCGATGAATTGGTTGCTCTTTTTAAAGGTGTGGTCTATCGAACCAGCAAAAATTGGGAAGAATAGCCTATAAATTTTTATGAATTTAGTAAATTAGAGGTATAAACACTAAACAATAAATCATATGAAATGGGAAGGTAGAAGACAAAGTGGGAATTTGGAAGACCGTCGTGGGATGAGTTCCAAAGGGAAATTAGCTGCTGGTGGTGGAATCATCGCTATTGTAGTAGTTTTGCTCCAGCTTTTTGGCGGCGAAACCGGTCAGCAATTAGCGCCGATTCTTGAAGGCGTATCCCGACAACCCGTTTCCCAACCAACAGAACAAAGGGAGTTAACTGCAAAAGAAAAGGAGACGGGCGTTCTTTTTAAGAGAATTTTGGCAAGTACCGAGGATACTTGGAGCCAAATATTTACAGAAAATAATATTGGTAATTATGATAAGCCAGGTATGGTTTTATTTACTGATGCTGTCAGTACGGGATGCGGCAATGCAAGTTCTTCTGCGGGGCCATTTTATTGTCCGGCAGACCAAAAACTGTATATGGATTTGGCATTTTTTGACGAATTGCAATCGCGATTCGGAGCTAAAGGTGGCGACTTCGCGATGGCTTATGTGACCGCTCACGAAATTGGACATCACGTCCAAACCTTGCTCGGAACCTCTCAGAAAGTCCGTCAAATGCAACAACAAACTAATGCTGCAGGAGCCAATCGATTATCAGTAGCACAAGAGCTTCAAGCCGATTTTTACGCAGGAGTTTGGGCGCATTACAATCAGAAGTATTTGGAAGAAGGCGATATTGACGAGGCTTTGAGTGCTGCAAATGCGGTGGGCGATGATGCCATTCAAAGAAGAGTTCAGGGTAATGTGCAACCAGATAGCTTTACCCATGGCACTTCAGAACAACGTAAGTTTTGGTTCTTAAAAGGATACAAAACTGGCGATATCAAACAAGGCGATACGTTTTCGGAATTGAATCGATAAAATCTAGAAATTAAAAAATTAATGATGGGAATTTATTTATTGAAGAGGTCTTGAATGCTTACTTCAAAAATCAGAAATCATTGATCAACAATCAACAATATTTAATGGAAGCATACATCATAGACGGAATCAGAACACCAATAGGAAGTTATCAAGGCACATTATCCGTTGTAAGAACTGACGATTTAGGAGCATTAGTCATTGAGGAAATCGTAAAGCGAAATCCGAATATCCCAAAAGATGCCTATGACGATGTTATTTTGGGCTGTGCCAATCAAGCAGGAGAGGACAACCGAAATGTGGCTAGAATGTCCGCACTTTTGGCAGGACTGCCATTTACAGTTCCTGGCGAAACCGTCAACCGTTTATGTAGTTCAGGTTTGTCCGCAATCATTCATGCCAATCGTGCGATAAAAGCAGGCGATGGCGATGTGTTTATTGCTGGAGGCGTTGAAAATATGACCCGCGGCCCATACATTGTCGCAAAACCGTCGAGTGCATTCGGTACAGATGCCCAAATGTATGATTCGAGTTTTGGTTGGCGATTTGTCAATCCGAAAATGCAAAAACTATATGGAACGGATGGCATGGGCCAAACGGCGGAAAACTTGGTCGAGAAATATAATATTTCAAGAGAAGATCAAGATAAATTCGCTTATTGGAGTCAGATGAAAGCGGCTAAAGCACAAGAAAATGGACGTTTATCAAAAGAAATCATAACGGTTGAAATTCCACAACGAAAGATGGATCCAATAAAATTTTCAAAAGATGAATTTGTAAAACCAAGTACGTCTTTAGAAGTTTTAGGAAAATTGCGTGGCGCTTTCAAATCTGAAGGAGGAAGTGTTACCGCTGGAAATTCATCTGGATTAAATGATGGTGCGGCCGCTACAATTATAGCTTCGGAAGATGCTATAAAAAAATATAATCTAACGCCATTGGCGCGCATTGTAAGTTCGGCCGTTGTTGGTGTGGAGCCGAGAATCATGGGTATTGGCCCTGTGGAAGCCTCGAATAAAGCATTGAAAAAAGCTGGATTAACTATGGCCGACATGGATGTCATCGAGCTCAACGAAGCTTTTGCAGCACAAGCGTTGGCATGCACAAGAGCTTGGGGATTGGCAGACGATGACCCAAGATTGAATCCCAACGGTGGATCCATCGCTATTGGCCATCCGCTTGGTGTCACGGGAACTAGAATAACATATTCCGCAGCTTTGGAGTTGAAAGAAACCGGAAAACGCTATGCGTTGATTACCATGTGTATTGGCGTGGGTCAGGGTTATGCGGCTATAATAGAACGTGTCTAATTCCTGCGAAGGCAGGAATCTCATGATAAATAGTAGAAACCACTAATTCATGCGCATTCCATTATAAATAGTTTTTTTGGAAATATTGAGATTTAAGATTGAATTAAATAACATAAATATTGATTATATTTATAATAAATAAATATAAAATGGCAACATTCACATCATCATTACCAGATAAATTGCTGGAAGATCTCGCTGAGACAGCAAAAAAGTTAAAGCTTCCAAAGAATAAAATTATAGAGAAGGCATTGGAATATTATTTGGACCAAATAAAGCGCGCTGAGTACGCCAAGTCGTTTCAACGTGCTGCAAAGGATCCAGAAATGCTTTCACTTGCTGAAGAAGGTTTGGAAGATTATATGCGAATTTTAAAGGAACTCGAGAAGCAATGAGACAAGGGGAAATATGGAATGTATATCTCGATCCTATTAAAGGAAACGAACAAGCTGGAAATAGGCCTGCTATTGTTATTAGCGGCAATTTGATGAATGCGAATTCTGATTTAGCGATTATCTGTCCGTTGACAAGTTCGTTAAAGGGTTATAAGGGTCATCCTATTTTAAAACCAAACAAAACCAATGGTTTAGAAGTGACATCAGAAGTCTTAGTGTTTCAAATTAGAACACTATCAAAACTACGGTTCAAGAAAAGGATAGGAACAGCTTCCGCAGAAGATGTTTCAAAAATAAAAGAAACCCTTGATGATATTTTGAGATTGTGACCTTTACTATTAAAAGTGTAATGGTTACTACAATCTCCTTTGTTGAAAAATAAAAGAATAGAATGAAAAAAATACAAAATTACGTCACAGGACAATGGCTAGAAGGTAAAGGAGAAGGTGTTCCTATGTTTGACTCTGTTACTGGAGAAGTCGTAGCACTTTCAGATACCGAAGGTTTGGATTTCGCCGAAATTCTTCATTATGGAAGAACCGTAGGTGGTCAAATCCTTCGCAATATGACCTTTCAGGAACGTGGAAATATGTTAAAGAGCTTGGCCTTATATCTGGTCAAAAGAAAAGAAGCTTTTTATGAATTAAGTTATAGAACAGGCGCTACCAGAGTAGATAGTTGGATCGATATTGAAGGCGGATTTGGTAACCTTTTCGCTAATGCATCTTTAAGAAAATTATTCCCTAATCAATCGTATCACGTAGAAGGCGAACCTATTGATTTATCACGTGGCGGACGCTTTATGGCACATCATATTATGGTGCCAAAACGAGGCGTGGCTATTCATATTAATGCCTTTAATTTCCCGGTTTGGGGCATGTTGGAAAAATGCGCTACCAATTGGATGGCTGGCGTTCCTGCAGTGGTAAAACCTGCAACAAATGGTTCTTTTTTGACAGAGGCGGTCGTGCGTGAAGTCATCGCCTCTGGAATATTGCCAGAAGGTGCATTACAATTAATTACAGGTTCCGCTAGAACTATTTTAGATACCGTCGAATCTCAAGATGTCGTAACCTTCACGGGTTCCGCTACTACAGGTCAACTTTTAAAATCCCATAAACGAATCATTGAAGAATCTGTGCCATTCAATATGGAAGCGGATTCGCTCAATGCTTCTGTTTTAGGAGAAGATGCCATTCCTGGAACTCCAGAATTCGACTTGTTCATTAAGGAAGTTCGTAACGAAATGACCGTGAAATGTGGACAAAAATGTACTGCCATCCGCAGAGTGATTGTGCCAGAGAATCTTGTTGAAGACGTTCAAATTGCATTGGGAATGGCCTTAGATAAAGTCACTATTGGCGATCCACGTCTCAAAGAAGTCCGCATGGGTGCTTTGATAAGTAAAGATCAAGCCGCTGAAGTGAGAGATCGCGTTCAGGAATTGGCTAAAACGGCAAGTATCGTTTATGGCGATTTAGATAAAATCGAAACCATCGGAGCTGATGCAAAAAAAGGGGCGTTTTTAAGTCCGATTTTGCTACGAGAAGATCATCCGTTCAAAAACTTAGCAGTTCATGAAACTGAAGCTTTTGGCCCCGTAAGTACCATAATGCCTTATAAAAATTTAGAGGAAGCCATCTTGTTGGCGCAAATGGGGAAAGGATCGTTAGTATCCTCCATTGCTACTTATAACGATAAAATTGCGAAAGATTATGTCATCAATGCCGCCAGTCATCACGGACGGATTTTAGTCATCAACCGTGAGATGGCCAAAGAAAGTACCGGCCATGGTTCGCCCTTGCCAAACTTGGTTCATGGCGGTCCCGGACGTGCTGGAGGTGGAGAGGAAATGGGTGGCGTACGTGGTATCAAACACTATTTACAACGCACCGCTATTCAAGGGACGCCAACAACCTTAACAGAAATCACAGGCATTTATCAAGCTAATGCAAAATATAAAGAAGCTGAACAGCATCCATTCAAATACCATTGGGAAGATATCCAACCAGGAATGTCACTAAAAACCCATAAGCGTACCTTGACAGATACGGACATTATCAATTTTTCAAACCTTACTTGGGATCATTTCTATGCCCATACCGACACGACCTCTTTAGACGGGAGCATTTTTGAAAAGCGAACTGCTCATGGGTATTTGATCATTGCTGCAGCCGCCGGATTGTTTGTCTATCCTAATAAAGGTCCTGTGGCCGCCAATTATGGATTGGAAGACTGCCGTTTCCTGCGGCCATTATATCATAATGACACCATATATGTAAGATTGACTTGTAAGCAAAAAGCAGATAGAGATGTCGCTTCCGCAGAACACCCAAGTGGCATCGTCAAATGGTTTGTTGAAATTTTTGATGCCACGGACGAATTGGTAGCCGTAGCTACAGTCTTAACCATGGTTCAGAAAAAACAAGAAACTTTTGTTGAAATGACGGATGAGAAAATTGAGGAATATCTTTCAAAATTAACTCCAGATATGAAGCCAAATTGGGGCATTATGACGCCACAGCACATGTTGGAGCATTTGGAATACACCTATAAAATAGCTTCAGGCGAGATTCAGGATTTTGAAGTGGCAACACCAGAAAAGATTTTGGAAAAAGTCCATGCAAGTCTTTATAACTATGAGAAATTTCCACGAAATTCTAAATTCCCATCGCTCGAGAAAGACAAGCTATTTGATTTAAAATATCCTGATTTGGAAACGGCAAAAGCAAAGTTCAACGAACAAAGAGAAAAGTATGTGGTGTATTTCAAAGAGCACCCAGATGCTAAATTGAAAAACTTGGTGTTTGGAGAACTTAACAAATATGAATCTTATTTGTTAGAGAGGAAACACCTTAATCATCACTTTGAACAGTTTGGGCTTTTGTAGCCCAAACTGTTCAAAGCGCCCGAGAAATCGGGTGTCTCTTAAATAAAATCTAATTAATGAGTTTGCTGTTTTTATAGAAATAAATATGACATGGAGCGTTTATATAATGACGAATAAACCAAATGGCGTTCTGTACATCGGAGAGACTAAACGATTAAAGACTAGGATATATCAACATAAAAAGAAAGTTCATCCCAATACTTTTTCAGCAAGATACAATTTAGATAAACTCGTTTATTTTGAAAATCATGAAGTAAAGGATAATGCTATGTTGAGAGAAAGACAATTGAAAAAATGGAATAGGGCGTGGAAAGTTGAGTTGATTGAAAGTTCTAATCCAGAGTGGAGGGATTTATATCACGATTTATAAGTGTGATTCTAAGAGGATTCAGTTGGATATTACTCAGGATAAGGAATTTTAATAAAATAAAGTTTAACCATTAAAAGATTTCCGCTTTCGCGGAAAGTAAACATGAACCCATACGTATCAATAAAAAATAAAAACGGAGTAGGATACATTGAATTCTACCATCCTGCACAAAATTCATTGCCCGGCAATATCTTGTCTGAATTAGCAAGAACTATCACGGCTGCTGGAGAAGACACCAATATTAAAGTGATCGTGCTTCAAAGTGGAGGCGAGCGCACCTTTTGTGCTGGCGCAAGTTTCAACGAACTCATTGACATCAACGATGAAGAAACCGGTAAAATATTCTTTTCAGGCTTTGCCAATGTCATTAATGCGATGCGCAAATGTCCAAAATTCATCATCGGTCGCATTCAAGGAAAAACTGTTGGCGGCGGCGTAGGTTTGGCAGCAGCAACCGATTATTGTATGGCCACTAAATTCGCCCAAATCAAGTTAAGCGAACTCAATATTGGTATCGGTCCGTTTGTGGTTGGTCCGGCGGTTCAACGCAAATTGGGATTGAGTGGCATGTCGCAAATTGCCATGGATGCCAATACCTTTTATACTGCCGAATGGGCCATGCAAAAAGGATTGTATACCCATGTATTTGATTCGGTGGAAGCATTGGATGACGCGGTAACCACATTTGCCGAAGGTTTATGCACTTACAATCCAAGAGCAATGGCTGAAATGAAAACCATGTTCTGGCGTGGCACTGAAGATTGGGATCAGTTATTGGCGCAACGTGCTAAAATTAGCGGGCGATTGGTGTTGAGTGAGTTTACGAAGGAGAAACTTAAGGAGTATAAGTGATTAGAGGGTAGAGGGTAGTTGTTAGATAGGCAAGCTAAAAATTAAATTTAGGATGGAAAGTAAATATCATTTTAATTTTGAGGATTTGAAAGTGTATCAAAAGGCTATCGAATATGGCGAATTGGTTCATGAACAACTTAATGGTTTTCCTAAAATTGAAGATTATAGATTGTCAGCACAGTTTGCCCGAGCAGCGGATTCCATTGCATTCAATATTGCTGAAGGTTCAGGTAGTTCAGATGCAGGTTTTCTAAATTACTTGAGAATTGCAAGAGATAGTTCTCGTGAATGCGTCGCAGCAGCAACCAAGGCACATTTACGAAATTATATAACCTTTGAACAGCGTGAAGAGAATCGAGCACTTCTTGTCGAAATAAATAAAATGATAGCATCCTTAATGAAACATTTAGCAAATAAAAATAAATAAACTATGAATCAATTCTCTCACATCTACCCTCTAAAAACTACCCTCTAATCAACTGTTCGTTATGATTTATTCATTCCAAGGTTACACCCCGGTCATCCACGAATCCAGTTTCGTGCATCCCTTGGCAGCCGTCACGGGCAATGTCATCATCGGGAAAAACTGTTATATAGGCCCTGGAGCGGCGATTCGCGGCGATTGGGGACAGATTATTTTAGAAGATGGCGTCAACGTTCAGGAAAACTGTACGGTGCACATGTTTCCTGGGAAATCGATTACTCTAAAAGAAGGTGCCCATGTTGGGCATGGCGCGATTATTCATGGTGCTAATTTAGGTAGAAATTGTTTGATTGGAATGAATTCCGTCATCATGGATGATGCCGAAATTGGCGATGAAAGCATCGTCGGAGCTATGTCATTTGTCAAAGCCGAAACCATTATTCCAAATCGAAGTTTGGTCGTTGGCAATCCGGCAAAAGTGATTAAAGAAGTCAGTGATGAGATGATCGCATGGAAAACCAAAGGCACCCAGCTTTATCAGCAATTACCTGCCGATTGTCATGAAAGTTTAAGGGAAGTGGAGCCGTTGAGGGAAGTGCCTGAGCATATGAAAATGCAGGAAGGCGTTTATGATACTTTGAGGGATTACTTCCTGCGCAAGCAGGAATCTCGTGATTAAATGCTGAATTATGAGTGTACGACGCATTACATACAAGAAAAGGATAAAGAACATAAGTTGAAGTAGTTGGGCGTTACCCTAAAGGGTCAGGCTTTCCGCTATATCTTTTTTGTGAAAAACAAAAAAGGATGTCGCTGCAAATGCGAAGCATTCACGAGCACTTCTTATTAAAATAATAGTGAACGAGTAATCCTTAACGCAAAAGTCATCATATTCATAAAAGTTTCATAAGCACTGATATTTTAAAACTTTCAGGTTCAAAAATAAAGAAAATGAGTAAAGAAGAGAGATTCCCACTTTCGTGGGAATTAAAAATGCCCAAAATGGGCGAATCAATAACCGAAGGAACCATCATCAACTGGCTCATCAACGAAGGCGATTCGTTTGAAGAAGGCGACATCATTTTGGAAGTAGGAACTGATAAGGTCGATAATGAAGTCCCAGCGCCAGTATCTGGAAAGTTGGTAAAAACCATGTGCAAAGCTAAAGATGTTGTTCCCGTTGGACAAGTGATGGCTATCTTGGAAGTTTCTGAAGAGGCGACG
Organism: Gelidibacter sp.; assembly: GCF_053579655.1. Taxonomy (NCBI): domain Bacteria; kingdom Pseudomonadati; phylum Bacteroidota; class Flavobacteriia; order Flavobacteriales; family Flavobacteriaceae; genus Gelidibacter; species Gelidibacter sp. Next base: position 31,743 of record NZ_JBMDWE010000027.1, read on the forward strand.
TCTCCAAAAAAGGAAGTTGTCATTTCGAACGCTAGTGAGAAATCACATCAAGAGAAAAAGAATGTTTCCAAACCAAAGCCAACAGCTTCAGTTTCAACTTCGAGTTCATTTTCAACTTCAAATACTTTCTTCTCGCCATTAATCATTGCCATTGCCAAAGAACAGCACATCAGTTTTGAAGAATTAGCACGAATCCCTGCCACAGGAAACGAAGGCAGACTCCGTAAAAGCGATCTATTTAGTTATATTGAAGACGGACGACCGTACAAATTTGCGCAACCTATAATTCAAGACCCAACAGCCTATCGAATTCCACAACTGAGTTTCGATAAAGGCAAAGGTAAAATCATTGAAATGGACCGCATGCGCCAAATGATTGCCGATCACATGGTGTATTCCAAACATACCTCGCCACATGTTACGGCGTATGTGGAGGCCGATATGACCAATATGGTCAATTGGCGAAATGCCAATAAAGATGCATTTCAAGAAAAATATGGGGAACGCTTAACGTTTACACCATTATTTGTGGAAGCAGTCGCCAAAGCAGTCAAGGATTTTCCAAATATCAATGCCTCTGTGGATGGTAATAACATCATCTTAAAAGAGGATATCAATATCGGAATGGCCACCGCTTTGCCGAGTGGAAACTTAATAGTTCCAGTGGTAAAAAACGCAGACACCAAAGATTTAAAAGCTTTAGCCGAAAATGTCAATGAATTAGCAGCAAAAGCAAGAGAAAATAGATTAGGAGGCGACGACATTAAAGGCAGCACCTTTACAATATCAAACGTAGGAACTTTTGGAAGTGTCATGGGAACGCCCATTATCAATCAACCCGAAGTGGCCATTTTGGCCTTAGGAATTATTAAAAAACGTCCCGAAGTCATTGAAACCGACAAAGGCGATGAAATTGCAATTAGAAGCATGATGTATCTCTCGCTGTCTTTTGACCATCGCGTCGTTGATGGTTTTTTAGGAGGGAGTTTTGTGCGTCGGGTTGCCGATTATTTTGAACAGTTTGATATTAGTAGAAACATATAGTGATGATAAGACCTGACAGGTTTCTACTTGTCCGCCGAAGTTTCAGCGAAGTAGGAAAACCTGTCAGGTCTGAATCCCATTTACGTTAGGGATTACGAATCCAATTTCATTTTTAAAAATAGGAATTCTTGATAACGCTGCGTTAGGGATTACGAATCCAAGCTTATTTTTAAAAATAGGAATTCTTGATAACGCTGCGTTAGGGATTGCAGTGAAAAGCCCACAGCGAAGCGAGGACTTGTAACGGAAAGCCCGCCCGAACGCCCAAAAAATAAATCATGAGTAATATAACCAAAGAAATTTTACATAAAGCATTCGCAAACCTTTGTACCGCCAAAGCCATGGCCGAGTTGTACGAAGCCAATTTTAAGCAAGTGTCCAAATACGTGCACGCCACTTCAAGAGGTCATGAGTCGATTCAGATTGCACTCGGAATGCAACTATTGCCACAGGACTATGCGTTTCCATATTATAGAGATGATGCGATGATATTAGCCTTTGGATTAAAACCTTACGATTTGATGTTGCAATTATTAGCTAAAAAAGACGACCCGTTTTCTGGCGGGCGTACTTATTATGCGCATCCGAGTTTGAGAGATATCGACAAGCCAAAAATTCCGCACCAATCGTCTGCCACCGGAATGCAAGCAATTCCTGCTACGGGAGTTGCCTTGGGTTTTAAGTACCGCGAAAGTATTACTTTCTCTGAAGATGATAACAGCACTAAAGAAAATTTTGAAATCGATTACGATGCGTCTGTTCATTCACGAGATTCCCGCCTTCGCGGTAATGCACCCATTGTAGTGTGTTCTTTAGGCGATGCCTCGGTTACTGAAGGAGAAGTCGCAGAAGCTTTTCAGATGGCCGTCTTGAAAAAGTTGCCCATTTTGTATTTGGTGCAAGATAATGGTTGGGATATTTCGGCCAATGCTGAAGAGATTAGAGCACAAGATGCTTTTGAATATGCTAAAGGATTCAAAGGCTTGGAAGCTATCACAATTGATGGTGCCAATTTTATAGAAAGCTATGAGGCCGTTGAAAAAGTCATTGCCACCATTCGTAAAGAACGCCGACCATTTTTGATTCATGCAAAAGTACCTTTGTTAAATCATCATACCTCTGGCGTACGAATGGAATGGTATCGTGATGATTTGGAAGAAGCACGATCACGGGATCCTTATCCAGTATTGAAACAACAGATGTTGGATCATGGATTTTCTGTGGAAGAAATCGAATCCATAGAAAAGGAATGCAGAGCAACCGTAGAGACAGATTATCATCTGTCTCTGCAAGCCGAAGACCCCAAACCACAGGATCTATTCACGCACGATTTTGCGCCCACACCAATCACGGAAGAAAAAGGCGAACGCACCCCAAAAGGTGCCGAGAAAGTCGTAATGGTAGATTGTGCCTTATTTGCCGTAGAAGAATTAATGGCCAAACACAAAGAATGTTTGTTATACGGACAGGATGTTGGTGCAAGGCTAGGAGGCGTATTTAGGGAAGCAGCAACCTTGGCCCAAAAGTTTGGGGATGATCGCGTGTTCAATACGCCCATTCAAGAAGCCTTTATCGTGGGCTCGACGGTAGGCATGAGCGCAGTTGGATTAAAGCCAATCGTTGAGGTTCAGTTTGCCGATTATATTTGGCCAGGACTGAATCAATTGTTTACGGAAGTCAGTAGGAGCTGTTATTTATCCAACGGAAAATGGCCAGTAAGCATGATTCTTCGGGTGCCGATTGGTGCTTATGGCAGTGGTGGCCCTTACCATTCGTCTTCAGTGGAAAGTATTGTAACGAACATCAGAGGGATAAAAATCGCCTATCCAAGTAATGGTGCTGATTTAAAAGGCTTGATGAAAGCGGCGTATTACGATCCAAATCCTGTGATTATTTTGGAGCATAAAGGTTTGTATTGGAGTAAAGTGCCAGGAACTAAAGGGGCGACTTCGGTTGAGCCGGCAGAAGATTACGTATTGCCATTTGGAAAGGCTTGGGTTTTACAAGAAATCTGGAAGCAAGAAAATGTCGAAACCTTAACCATTGTCACTTATGGCATGGGCGTCCATTGGGCGTATAATGCTTCGGGGGAAATGGACATGCGAGACCAAATCGAAATCATAGATTTGCGGACCTTATTTCCTTTAGATGAGGATACCATTATGAAATCGGTCAAAAAAACAGGAAAATGTCTGGTCGTCACGGAAGAACCTTCCAATAATTCTTTTGCTAGAGCGTTGGCAGGTAAAATTCAAGAGGAATGTTTTAGGTTTTTAGATGCGCCCGTAATGACTATTGGTAGTGAGAATATGCCTGCGATTCCGCTGAATTCCATATTAGAGGAAACGATGATTCCCTCAACGGAGAAGGTAAAATTGAAAATAAATGAGTTACTCAATTACTGATTAGAGTTAAAGTTACGTCTTGATACTTAGTAGTTTTACAGTGAACATTAAAACTCAGTATTATGAAAAAAGTAATTTTTATGACGATTATGGCTCTTTTCTTATCTCTGTCTTTTACATCATGTAGAGAGCAAACAGAAAAAGAAAAAGTTATCAAGGAGATGAATGATCAAGGTGCCGAAGTCAAAGTGAAAAGAGATGGTGATAAGATAAAAATGGAAACTGACGATAAAAAGGTGAAAATCAAGACCGATAGTGATGGCGATGTCAAGATCAAGAAGAAAACAAAAGATAATGAATAATTAAATTCAAAACAAAAACGACTCTGTAAAGAGTCGTGTTTTTTTTTTAAACGATATTCTGAAAGCGGTTTTGTGAACTTCTCAGGGTCTTCAGCTAAATAATAGCGTGGGTCATCAACAGTTTCAATAATTACATCTTTAAACTTAGGATGTGCTTTATAGAGTAAGGTTTTGGAGTCTTCATTAAGATGTTTCAGCTTAATGGATTTTCCTTCAGCTTCATATTTATTGACCAAATTAAAAATAGCTTCAATAGCTGAGTGATCACTCACACGTGATTCTACAAAATCTATTTCGATGTTTTGAGGATCTTCATTAATGTCAAACTTTTCATTGAAATTTTGAATGGAACCAAAAAATAACGGGCCCCATATTTCATAAATTTTTGTGCCGTCTTCTTTGATGCGTTTACGTGCTCTAATCATTATCGCATTTTTCCATGCAAATACAAGCGCAGACAAAATAACACCAATAAATACAGCAATGGCAAGATCAAATATGACAGTTACGGCAGACACCGTGACCAGCACGACCGCATCTGGAACAGGGATTTTTCTCATAATCCTGAAACTTGACCAAGCAAATGTTTGAAGAACCATCATAAACATCACGCCTATTAAAGCAGCAATGGGCACTTGTTCGATATATTTATCTGTAAATAAAATAAAGGTCAATAAAGATAATGCCATCATAATGCCTGATAATCGCCCTCTACCACCCGCATTAAGATTAATTACAGTTTGACCGATCATACCACATCCTCCAGTACCGCCAAATAAGCCGCTTAAAATATTTCCAGCCCCTTGGGCTACACATTCTCTATTCCCGTCGCCTCGCGTATCTGTGAGTTCGTCCACCAAATTCATGGTCAATAAAGATTCAATAAGGCCTACGGATGCCGCTAAAAAGGCATAAGGCAGAATAAATTTGAGCGTATCAAAATTGAACGGTAAGTTTTGCCAAAGTCCCATGTTTGGGGTAGGGAATTCGCCTTTCAGCCCTTCGCCACCACCTTCTATAATATACGAACCAACGGTGCTTACATCGAGACCACTAAAAACAACGACTCCGGTGGTAATGAGAATTGCGGTTAAGGCTGCAGGGATTTTAGTAGTTAGTTTGGGAAGCAACCAAATGATGGCCATCGTAAGTCCTACGAGGCCAAGCATGGTATATAACTCAGATCCCTGCATTGGAACGTTTATATATTTTTTTAAGCCATCAGCACCTATTTCCAATTCTTTATGAGAAAACATGCGGACTTGTGCCAGAAAAATAACAATGGCCAATCCGTTGACAAAACCCATCATCACAGAATGCGGAATCAAACGCACAAACCGGCCAAGTTTTAAAACACCAGCGCCCATTTGAATTAATCCCATTAATATAACCGCCGCCAATAAATAAAAGTAACCCATATTGTCAACAGGTGTGTCGAACAATAGGCCTTTGGAATGTCCTTCTGAAATAAGATTCACAAAAATAACGGCTACGGCACCGGCAGCACCCGTGACTAATCCAGGGCGGCCACCGAAAATTCCAGCAATTAAACCAACGATGAAGGCCCCTGACAATGCCACTAAAGGGTCAATTTGCGCCACAAAAGCGAAGGCGACCACTTCTGGAACCATGGCTAGTGATACGGTTATACCAGCGAGAATATCGTTTTTTGGATTTTGAGTGAAATAGGTTCTAAAGGCTTGACCTGCGTGCATTACTTTCTGAATTAAGAGGGGTAAAGATAAAGTATTTGAAAAGAGCACTGCTTTTGTTGGCTATTTTAACTATAAAAAAAACATCAATCTTGAGGATTGATGCTTTGATTTTTTCTGTTGAATTTTCTTATTTCGACATTCCTGGAGGATATTTCTCCATGATTTTAGCCACAAATTCATTAATGCGCTCTTCTTTCTTGTTTGTACTTTGGGTTAAATAGCCAATTCCCATACCTTGCCATACCAATTCTTTTTTCTTGGCATCTATTAAATCCACATAAAGGGTTCCTTCAGTTGAGGTAGATACATTGCTATATCCAGCATTCCAGTAATACGGACTCCAACCCCATCCGTATCCATAAGGACCGTAGCCTAAGCTATTGTTATAAACATTGACTTTTTCACGGGATTTTGTAAAAATACTGACCAGAAGGTCTGGGTTTTCAGATTTTGTAAACCCTTTCGCCAGCAATTCAGTTTCTATCGCTCTTAAGATACGACGTTTGTCAAGATCACTAATTTCAGCCTTGTCAATACCCGATTTGAAAAAAGCAAAGGTTTTGTATTGGTTGAAATCTGCATTCTTGTCATAATCTGTAGCAACCCTTACGGAGCTGCAAGAAGCGATTAAAACAAACAGCATCAAAACTGGAATTGCTTTAATCATTCTTGTGCTAAAGGTGCTTAGATTAAGGTACTCATAAACATTTTTTAATTTTTTACTCACGCCGCATATATTGTTTAGGTGTTCGTGAAAATTTTTCAAATTTTTCATAGCATTTTTATTTAGTTTTATAATGAGTTCAATAAATCTATATCCACTAGATTTGGAATTGTGACCTTTAAATTGGGTTCAATTGCCATGGCGCGTTTTATTGCGAAAATGGCGCCTTCATTTCTTGCCCAACTACGTCTTGAAATACCATTGTTAACATCCCAAAAAAGCATGGACTTTAAACGTCGTTCGGCGCCTTTAGTACCATCAAGAATCATACCAAATCCACCATTAATAACCTCGCCCCAGCCAACGCCGCCGCCATTGTGAATGCTTACCCAAGTGGCGCCTCTGAAGCTATCTCCGATGACGTTTTGGATGGCCATATCTGCCGTAAAGCGCGAGCCGTCGTAGATGTTTGAGGTTTCACGGTATGGGGAATCTGTGCCTGATACATCATGATGATCACGACCTAATACCACATAGCCGATATCTCCTTTTGCAATGGCATCATTAAAAGCTTGGGCAATTTTCATTCGGCCTTCAGCATCTGCGTATAAAATTCGGGCTTGAGAACCGACTACCAATTTATTTTCTTGAGCCCCTTTAATCCATTGGATGTTATCAGTCATTTGCTGCTGGATTTCATCGGGAGAATTGAGTTTTATTTCTTCTAAAACCTTACAGGCAATGGCATCTGTTTTTGCTAGGTCTTCTGGTTTTCCTGAGGTGCAAACCCATCTAAAAGGTCCGAAACCATAATCAAAACACATAGGTCCCATAATGTCCTGAACATAACTTGGGAATTTAAATTCACGGCCCAAGGTTGGATGATCAGACATTACGTCAGCACCTGCGCGCGAGGCTTCTAAAAGAAAGGCGTTGCCATAATCAAAAAAGTAAGTGCCTTTATTGGTGTGCTTATTAATTGCTTTGGCATGACGACGTAAAGTTTCCTGTACTTTTTCCCTGAAGAGTTCTGGATTGTTTGCCATCATCGTATTGGCATCTTCAAAAGAGATGTCTACGGGATAATAGCCGCCTGCCCAAGGATTGTGAAGTGAGGTTTGGTCACTTCCTAAATCGATATGTATGTTTTCTTCATCAAACTTTTCCCATACATCAACGATATTTCCTAAATAAGCAATGGAAACGGTTTCTTCATCGGCTTTGGCCTTTTTAACACGAGCTACAAGTTGATCTAAATCGGTGATTTTTTCATCAATCCAACCTTGATCCAAGCGCACTTGTGTAATTTTCGGATTTACTTCAGCGCAAACTGTTATACAACCAGCGATCGTTCCTGCTTTAGGTTGCGCTCCCGACATCCCGCCTAATCCAGATGTGACAAATAGATTGCCTCTTGGCGATTTGTTTATTTTTCTAAAACCATTTAAAACCGTGATCGTCGTGCCATGCACAATGCCTTGCGGACCGATATACATATAACTTCCGGCAGTCATTTGTCCGTATTGTGTAACTCCTAAAGCGTTGAATTTCTCCCAATCGTCAGGTTTTGAATAATTTGGAATCATCATCCCATTGGTAACCACGACTCTCGGTGCTTCTTTATGACTAGGGAATAAACCCATGGGATGGCCAGAATATATGGTCAGCGTCTGCTCATCATTCATTTCGGCCAAATACTTCATGGTCAATCGGTACTGTGCCCAGTTTGAAAACACGGCGCCATTACCACCATAAGTGATGAGTTCATGAGGATGTTGTGCCACGGCATAATCGAGATTGTTTTGGATCATCAGCATGATAGCGGCCGCTTGTTTGGATTGCGCAGGATAGGCATCCAAAGGTCGCGCGTACATTCTATAATCGGGACGCAAACGGTACATATAAATCCGTCCGTAGGTCTCTAATTCATTTTTAAATTCAGGAAGTAATTCAGCATGTTGACTTGGATCAAAATAACGGAGTGCATTTTGTAGGGCCAACTTTTTTTCTTCAGCAGATAAAATTTCTTTGCGTTTTGGCGCATGATTGATGGTGTCATCATAAGGTTTCACTGGAGGTAAAACGCTTGGGATGCCTTCTAAAATTTGATCTTTAAAAGAAATGGAGGTGATTTGCATTAGTTTCTTTTTAATTTAGTTTTATCAAAACCATAGGGACAATGTCTGCAGCCGCTTTCGCAACAATAGCCACGTTTGAGATGGTATTGTTCGGTAAAACAACGGTAGCCCTCAGGTGTTAAGTAATAATCGCCTTCTTCAACTGGCACAATTTTCTTCATATCTAACAAAGATAGTGTAAATTAGAAAGATTTTTGAAATGCGATACACATGATTTTAGTTTCAAAATATATGGTTCCCAAAGGTTATACTGGCATCACTTTATTTCCGTTTGTGTTTGTTAAACACGCACATCTCAAGCATAATAGAGTTTTTGTAAATCATGAACGCATTCATCTCAAGCAGCAATTGGAACTTTTGATTCTTCCATTTTTTATCTGGTATGGATTGGAGTTTTTAGTGCGATATCTTCATTATAAAAATTGGCATCAAGCCTATCGGAATATTTCATTTGAGCGTGAGGCCTATCAAAATGAACAGGACTTAGAATATCTTAAAAAACGTCCATTTTGGAATTTTTTAAAATATCTTTGTAAAACATGAATTTCAAAGTCCATCTTTCGGAAAATCAGACCTTAAATCTAGGTCCAAATTTTAATCAAGTACTTTCTGTAAAAAGAGAAGATCTTATCCATCCCTTCATTTCGGGAAACAAATACCGCAAATTAAAATACAATCTAAAGAAAGCAGGCATTGAAAATAAGCAAAGCTTATTAACTTTTGGAGGCGCTTTTTCAAATCATATTGCTGCTGTGGCCGCTGCCGGTCAGGCATTCGGTTTTAATACGATTGGCGTTATCCGCGGAGAGGAGTTGGTAGATCAAGTAAATACAAATGCGACCTTGAAATTTGCCGAAAGCTGTGGCATGCGTTTCAAATTTGTGTCGAGGGAAGACTTTAGAGAAAAGACTTCAGAAGACTTTATCAGCAATTTAAAAGATGAGTTCGGTGATTTCTATTTAATTCCGGAAGGTGGCACCAATGATTATGCGATCAAAGGCTGTGAGGAAATTTTAAGTGATGAAGATTTTGACTATGATTATATCTGCTGTTCTGTTGGGACGGGAGGCACTATTTCTGGAATTATAAATGCCTCAAAACCACATCAGAAGATTCTGGGTTTTCCCGCGTTAAAAGGTGATTTTTTACAAGAAGAAATTAGTAAGTTTGCAAAAAAGTTAAACTGGCAACTTATTAAGGAATATCATTTTGGCGGTTATGCAAAAATGAATACCGAATTAATCAGTTTTATGAATCAGTTTAAGCGAAATTATCAGATTCCTCTGGACCCTGTGTACACCGGAAAGTTGATGTTTGGCGTTATGGATTTATTGAAAAAGGGTTATTTTCCCGCACATTCAAAAATTTTGGTCATACATACCGGTGGTTTACAAGGAATTTCGGGAATGAATGAACGTTTAAAACAAAAGCAAATGCCTTTAATTAGTTAATAAATATGAAGTTTTTTGTAAGAATAGTAATGGTTTTAATGTTGGTCTCGACCGTTGTAAGTTGTGGTTCCAAGAAGAAGATAACGACCAAAAAGAAAAAAGCAAAAACCGAGCATGTTGTCAAGAAACATGAAAAACCAGAGCCTTCCGTTAAAGAACGCGAGGAACCTGTTAATAACGCTCCCATTGTAACGGCTCCTAAACCTTCGAGCAGTGGCAATATTACTGAAGTTTATATTGCAGATTTTAGCCTTATCGCTCAGCGAAAAATGCGAGAACATAAAATTCCGGCGAGCATTACTTTGGCCCAGGGAATTTTAGAATCGGGATCGGGTAGAGGACGATTGGCGGTGGAAGGCAATAATCACTTCGGAATAAAATGCCATGGCTGGTCTGGCGATAAGATATTTCATGATGATGATGCCTCACAAGAATGTTTTAGAAAATATAAACATGCCGAGCAATCGTTTGATGACCATTCAGAGTTTTTAACTTCCAGAGGTCGCTATGCAAAATTATTCGAATTGGATCTTGACGATTACGAAGGCTGGGCAAAAGGTTTAAGAGCGGCAGGTTATGCTACCGATAGAAAATATCCTGACAAATTAATCAGTTTGATTGAGCGTTTTCAGTTGTATAAATATGATCAGGAAGTTTTAGGAAAAACGTCTTCTAGACCTAAAAACGTTGATATCACCTCTAATTTAACACATAAAGTTGAAAAGGGTGATACGATGTATTCGCTTTCAAAACGCTATAATCTTTCAGTAAACGAATTGCAAAAACTCAACGGAATGACCAACAGTAATTTACAGTTAGGTCAAATTCTCATTGTAAAATAAATTTATTCATGTTATACCAACGTAGTAGTAGCCTATTCAAAGAGGCAGAAAAAGTTATTCCAGGAGGCGTCAATTCGCCTGTAAGAGCATTTGGTGCCGTAGGTGGAACGCCAATTTTCGCGAAATCTGCCAAAGGTGCTTATGTGCATGATGAAGATGGCAACAAATACATTGATTATATCAATTCATGGGGACCGATGATTCTTGGTCACGCTTTTGATCCCGTGGTCGATGCCGTAATCGAAAAGGCAAAACAAGGGACTTCCTTCGGAATGCCCACGGCCATAGAAACTGAAATTGCAGAATTGGCAATTTCGATGGTGCCAAATATCGATAAAATCCGATTTGTCAACTCAGGTACAGAAGCTTGTATGAGTGCGGTGCGCTTGGCGCGTGGATTTACCGGGAAGGACAAAATCATCAAATTTGCTGGATGTTACCACGGTCATAGTGATTCATTTTTAATTGCTGCGGGTTCTGGTGCGATCACATTTGGCACACCTAATAGTCCAGGAGTAACTCAAGGAACAGCCAAAGACACGCTTTTAGCAAAGTATAATGATATTTCAAACGTTACGGAATTAGTAGTGGCGAACAAAGGCGAAATCGCCTGTATCATCATTGAGCCTGTTGCAGGAAATATGGGCTGTATTCCACCAAAAGATGATTTCTTACATAAACTAAGAACTTTATGTGACGCACATGGAATTCTGTTGATTTTTGATGAGGTCATGACCGGTTTTAGATTGGCGGCAGGTGGTGCGCAAGAATTATATGGGGTGGATGCTGATATTGTTTGCTTTGGAAAAGTAATCGGTGGCGGTCTTCCAGTAGGCGCTTTTGCTGCCCGAAATGAAATTATGAATTATCTGGCGCCGATTGGCCCAGTATATCAAGCAGGAACTTTAAGCGGAAATCCATTGGCAATGGCTGCAGGTTTGGCCATGTTGCAACATTTGAACAAGGACAGAACTGTCTTTAGGCGTTTAGCCGAAAAAACAGAATACTTACATCAGGGGATGGAAAAAGTGCTGTTGGCCAATAATGTTAAACATACCATTAACCGTATGGGATCCATGATTTCCATTCATTTTGAAGCGCATGAAGTGTTTGATTTTGAAACCGCTGCAAAAGCCAATAATGAAACCTTTAAAAAGTTTTTTCACGGTATGCTGAATGAAGGTGTATATATCGCACCAAGTGCATTTGAAACCTGGTTTATTTGCGATGCCTTAAGTTATGAAGATTTGGATGCGACCATCAATGCAGTGGATAAAGTTTGTAAAACGCTTTAGTTTACACAGATTTGTAATCAATACTGTCAACTAAAAGAATCAAGACCACTGTGTTGATAGAACATAGAATATAGATTTGTGCCGTAAAGCGTTAAGCATTGGGCTTAAAATTTAAGACCCCGTCCAATTATTGATTTTTATAAGCGTTTGTATTAAAGAATAGAAGAAGTGTATTGTTGAACAAAACTTTAAAAACCTCTATTCCCATCAGGTAACGCTGAGTACTGCATGTTTTAATCAAACAACAATTTTCATATAAAAAAAGAGGGAGTTTCCAATTAGAAATTCCCTTTTTGATTTTTAATGATGCTCTGTTGAAGCTTATTTTATGACTTCTTTTGGGGTCATTTGGCGGCTTTTGTTTTTAGAATGCCTGGCATATCTTTTACTATGCTGATCACGTTTTTCATTCATTTTTCCCCATTTCTCATATTGTTCTGAAGATAAAATGCTTTTCATTTTTTTCTTCATTTCAATTTGCTGATCCAATCGTGCGTTGGCCATTTTGAAACGCTCTTCTTTTGACCAAGTCTTGACTTCTGCTTTTTCCTTAGATTTTAAATAAGCCTCTTTTTTGCTTTGTCTCAATTTGGCTTGTTCCAAGAATACTGCGGACATCTCCTTTTGTTGTTTGTCACTTAAATCCAAAATTAAAGTCATTTTTTTGGCTTGGAGTTGTGCCATTTCTTCAGGAGAATATGAGGTTTTAGACTCCATGCGCTGTTTTCTAACTTCTCTTTTTTGTTCTTGTGCAGATACTTGTAAAGTTGCGACTGCGATTATTATCATTACTATTTTTTTCATGTCTCTATTTTTAAAGGTTACACTTCTAGGACTGAGAGTGAAAGGAATGGTTTAAAGATGGGATAAGATGTTGGAAATTTTAACAATTGTTTGTTCATTGTTAGTCAGATAAATTATCCTGCTTAATAATGCAGTTAATTTCAATGAAGCAAATTAGTGGAAAGTTCATTTTTACTAATATTACTTGGCAAATGTTCATTTAGAAGGTTTTTGTTTAACTCTAATTGTGGGGTTTAAAACGAAACATCTATCGGTGGAAAATCTGAAAAAAGCATAAGAAATAAAAGATTACATTTAACATAAAAATTAATTCGAATGAAATCAAGACTTGTTGACGAATTGCCAGAATTGGTAAGAAATAAAGTTATTTCGGAAGAAGTTGCCATAAAAATTCGCGGCTATTATCAAAGTCATGAATCAGAAACGCCTAACAAATTATTTGCAATATTTGGTGTTTTAGGATCCTTATTAGTGGGATTGGGGATCATTCTGATTTTGGCCCATAATTGGGATTATTTTTCACGGGCATTGAAAACCGGTCTTGCTTTATTTCCTTTGATTTTAGGACAAGTATTGGCAGGCTATGCCATTCTTAAAAAGAAAAGTGGGACCTGGAAAGAGGCGTCTGGCACATTCCTGTTTTTTACAGTGGGTTCCAGTATTGGTTTGGTAAGCCAGATTTATAATATCCCTGGCGATTTAAGTACTTATGTATTGATTTGGATTTTGCTGTGTTTGCCGTTGATCTATCTATTAAAATCCAACGCCGTAGCCATGCTTCATATTGCCTTTTCGACTTTTTACGCGGTAAGTATAGGTTATGGATTTAATGGTCTTTCAGAAGCGCCTTGGATATATGTGCTGTTGCTTGCATTGGTAATGCCTCATTATTTGCAATTGCTAAAGCATCAACCGGAAGCCAATGTGACCTCCATTTTTAATTGGTTGCTGCCGTTAAGTGTTATCATTACGTTAGGGACGTTTTTAAAGCGTTATGGTGACTTAGGGTATTTAAACTATGTGATTTTATTTGGTCTTTTTTATAATATCGGGAAGCTTCCCATTTTTGATGATCGGAAATTAAGACGAAATGGGTACCTCATATTTGGGTCTGTCGGAACGGTTGTGATGCTTTTGATTTGCAGCTTTATTGGGATTTGGAATTTCGATAGTGGATCCGATTTATTTGTATCTAAGGAGTTCTTAATGATGCTGTTATTATTTGGTGTCACTTTGGCGCTCCTAATTTACTCGTATTCAAAACAAAGGTTAAAAGGGTTTAACTTATTTCATTTTGTGTTTATCATATTTACGGTGTTCTTTTTCAGCGGCATCTTATATGGCTTAATCGCTGCCATATTCGTAAATATTCTTGTTTTGGTACTTGGGCTTGTCACGATAAAATTGGGGGCAGATAGATATCATTTCGGAATTCTTAATTATGGATTGCTCATAATTACCGCGCTGATTGTGTGTCGCTTTTTTGATACGGATATGAGCTACGTCATTAGAGGCCTCCTGTTTGTATGTGTTGGAGTGGGCTTCTTTTTGGCTAATTATATTATGCTCAAAAGGAAAAAATCAATTGTGAAAGTTTAAAATTAAGAAGATGAAATCAATCCATATATTTTCAATATTCGTAGTGGTCGTTTTGGCGCAACTCTTTGTTCCGACTCAAATGATTCTTGATCAAGAAAACACCATTGCTAGCGGAACTGCTTATAAATTCAGAACGCAGCCTGTGGATCCGTCAGATCCATTTAAAGGGAAATATATTTATTTAAATTACGACTTAAGTTTTGCGGCTACCAACGATACCACTTGGGTAACTAATGCGCCTATTTATATAACATTTAAAACAGATAGTCTTGGTTTTGCAATGGTCAAAGAGGTATCCAAAGATGATCCGAAAGCGGGTGACTATCTAAAAACAAAAGTCACTTGGTACAACCGTTTTGACAATAGTGTTGGTTTTTCCTTTCCATTTAATGAGTTTTACATGAATGAAACAAAAGCTTATGACGCCGAATTAGCGCATGCTCAGGCACAAAGAGATTCTCTGCCAAACAATACGTATGCTTTGGTTTATGTTCTTAAGGGAAAAGCTGTTTTGGATAATGTGTTTATCAATGATATTCCAATTGCGGATTATGTTGAGAAGGAGTAGAGGTTGGAGGTTAGGAAATCTTTTTTATTTGGGACGGTTTTGGTCTATTTCCAAGAGGATAATGTATTTTGAATAAGGCTGAGTTGAGTTTTTAAAATGATATAATGTCGTATTTTGTTTTTTAGTATATATGTGTTTAAAATTGATTTGGGTATAGTTGGTTTATTTTTGTAATACGTTAGCAAATCATTCTATTTACTAGTATGGCCTCAAAAATATAAACCCCGATATTAATAGTTTATCCTTTTTAATCATAAGAAATCAGCGTTATCTGCGTTCCTTTCCTTGGTAGAACACTGATGACGCTGATGGAGCAGATTTACACTGATTTAAGTAGTTATACCAATACAATTCGTGTATTATTTTTAACAAATGTATGGTTATAATTGATTTCTCTATTGTCCGGAAAAGAATTAAGACACTTCGACAAGCTCAGTAACCGCCGCTCCGCTGATAGAACCAAGAACAAAGACTAAACACGTAATTAATTGAAAATATGGGCTTGAAATTCATTATTAGAATGGATTAGGATGTTTTAGAAATAGTTTTCAAAAACCGAGAAATGAAGGAGATTGAGGATGAAAAACGTTTAAAAGAACTTTATCGGTCAATATTCTTAGAAGATCAACGCAACTTTAATCGGACAACAACGAACTGATTTATGAAATACGACACCAAATCACTCTATTTACTTAAATTATAATTGAAGCAAATAGTCTTATATTTTAATGATAGGAAGTGATATTCCTTGTGGCGGATGGCATGTGAAATTGTAATTTTAAAATGGAATTGATTATAAAAAAAACAGGACTAATTATCATTGCTTTAATTTGGTTTATAGCTTTGATTATTTTAATCATCTCTCTGACCAATGTATATCCAGATACTGTTTTTCAAAAATATCGCACTGTCGTTGGGATTGTATTTATCATAATAACTGGATTTTTAAGACTAGCTTATAAATCTGTTAATAAGGTATCGAAATTGTAGACTTTCCTAAAATGGATTTATAAATTTAAAGAGCACTCCAATAAAATGAATCATTCATCTGTCTAAACGTTGAGATGCCAATTGCAATTAAATAAAAAATGCTTCAAGAAACCTTGAAGCATTTATTTATAAATTAAACAAACTTGTTAGCTTTTTGGATTTAGAATAGCGTCAATACGTTGCAGCGCATCCGTTAAATGGATTCTGCTCATATTGTCATTGGTTCTTGCTAAACCAGATTTGATTGTGCCTTCTAAAGTTTTCAATTCTGCTCTTGTGATCGCTCTAATATCAGATTGGCTCACATCAACATTTGTTCTTGAAACAAAACGTCTGAAATTTGCCGGCACAGGAGTTTGTTCTTTGGTCATTAAATAGGCCATTCTATCAATATAGCCACGTTGAAGATTTCTTCTGTAGGCATCTATTGCTTTCCCACTATTTAACTCACTAAAAACACCTTTGCGCAAATCTTGCATCATGTCCAATAAACCGTAAGCGTTTTTACCGTTGGCCGTTTCGTTTTCGCTCATACGTTGCATTCTTCCAAAATCAAGGATGTCATTTAGCGTTCTCGTTTGCGTCCCGCGGATGCGTTCTAAATTACCATCAAATTCGATTCTATTGAAAATGTCATTGTCTAATAACCATTCTGGTGTAGCGAACAATTCTTTCTGAAGGAACTGTAAGGCTTCTTTTTGTTTGGCTTTATCAACAGGGGTGTAGACATCTCCTTCTTGGTCGTAGGTTTTGTAAATTTCATAAACCCCACCAATGTTGGCAGTCACGTGGCCCATATAACGGTTGTATTGTCCTAATACTTCGCCATACATAGTGCCTAGATCGCTATAATCTTTACCATCTTCGGCAGTCCATTTGATCAAGTTTGGAACGATACGCTTTAAGTTCGCAATTCCGTATGCACTAGCTTTCATGGCGTCATCACCTAAATCCTCGGTTTGAGAACTTGGATCGATCACACCACCACTTTGCTGTCTTCCGAAACGGTACATTGGATCTCCAGCGTGTTTTAAAATCCAGCTATCTAAAGTTTTCTTTTCATCTTCTGGTGTCGCGGCATCCAAAATTGGACGGTAACCCCATGAGATGGCATATTTGTCATAAATACCAATGTTCGGCATTAAAGCAACACCTTCATCACCTGGCTGTGCAATATAATTGAAGCGTGCATAATCCATAATAGACGGTGCAGTTCCATACTTTTTAGTAAATTCTGGGTTACGTAAATCGTCCACTTTGTAAGCAACACTACTTCCCATGTTATGAGGTAAACCTATGGTATGACCAACTTCGTGCGAAGACACAAAACGAATCAATCGTCCCATGATTTCATCTTTAAATTTCACACTTTGTGCATCAGGATTAATGGCTGCCGTTTGTACGAAGAACCAGTTGCGCAACAAAGTCATTACGTTATGGTACCAGTTGATGTCACTTTCTAAAATCTCACCACTTCTTGGGTCACTTACGTGAGGGCCGTTAGCATTAGGGATTGGAGAAGCTAAATAGCGAACTACAGAATAACGAATATCCTCTGGGCTCCATCCCGGATCTTCCTCAACTGTTGGAGGATCTTTGGCGATAATGGCATTTTTAAATCCGGCAGCTTCAAAAGCTACTTGCCAATCTTCAATACCTTGTTTGATGTATTTACGCCATTGTTCTGGAGTTGCACGGTCAATATAATAAACGATTTGTTTTTTAGGCTCAACCAATTCGCCACGCTTAAACTTTTCGATGTCTTCATCCTTCACTTCAAGGCGCCATCTGTCTAAATAGGTGACTCTTTTGCTTTCATGAGCATCTAAACCGTAATCAATTTGTCCACTTGTGAACCAACCTACGCGTTGGTCGAATATGCGTCGCTTCATTGGCTCTTTTGGCAATAAAACCATAGAGTTGCTCATTTCTATCGAAATAGCGCCACTTGCTGCATTTGAAGGTGGTTCACTTGCACTATAGGTTTTTACGTGACGTGATTCAATGTTTAAAGGATAGCTTTTAAGACTTTCGATATAAGATAAATCTGCGTCTAAACGGGTTACTTTATATTGTTTTCTACTTCGATCTGGCAAACCAAATGGCTTCACATCTTTCATATACAGATCAGTCACATCAATAACTGTAGTTAATGAATCTTTGCCGATAGCTTTAATAGGGAAGCTAAATAGCACAGGTTCAAAATTTGAATTGACCACAGCTTCATATACAGGAAGGGAGTCATTGGCTACTACACTATGGGAAACCATACGGAGCAATACTCTTTTATCCTTTTTTTGCCAACGCAAAACTTGCTCGTCTTGCTTTCCGCCGCCAAAACCTATGCCACTGGCGGTTTTAGCGATACGTGTCACCATGAGCATTTCACGTTCAAAAAGGGAATCTGGAATTTCATAAAAGTAGGACTCGTCTATTTTATGGATGGTGAACAATCCTGGGTCACTTTTGGCATCTTTTGTTATGACTTTGTTGTAAGGCTGGATGTCATTTTTTCCAGTTTTTTTTGTTGCATCAGAGGCAGTAGTAGCGGTTGCTGGTGTTTTGGACGCTTTTTTTGTAGTGGAACAAGACACGACAAAAAGGAAAGACGCCAAAAACATCACGCTTAAGGAAACTTTTTTCAAAATGTTAGGGGTTTAAAAATTTAAGGAAGTGAAAATACGCAATACATAACGTTGATAGTGGATTGTAATATATTTTAGTATTTCTTTAACTATTTAAAACGTAGTTTTTTAACATAACGATGCCACTTTTAAAGAGAATTTTGATAGGTTATGGATTTTTCTTCACTATGATCCGGATAAGAATTAAGACACTTCGACAAGCTCAGTAACTGCCGCTGCGCTGATAGAATCAAGAACAAAGACTAAACACGTAATTAATTGAAAATATGGGCTGTGAAATTCAATAATTAGAATGGATTATGATGTTTTAGCAATAGTTTTCAAAAACAGAGAAATGAAGGAGATTGAGGATCAAAAACGTTGAAAGAACCATTGATCTCTGTTCTTAGAAGATCAAACCAACTTTAATCGGACAACAATGATTTTTATTTAAAATATCCGACGAGCATAGCATGGTCAGAAACTTTATAATAAAACTTTTGAAGGCGTATAGGTTTGAGCTTTTTGCTTGTGAAAATTTGGTCAATTTCAAGTAAAGGAATTCCAAATGGCCAAGTTGCACTAAAACCTTCACCGTAATCATGAAAACTAGTATAATCTGTTTCATACTTTCTGAAGTGAACACTTTCATAAGGCGTGTTAAAATCGCCAACAATGATGTCTGAATTTCTTTGAGTGGCCAATTGCAATATCGTTCCTAAAGTTTTTCTTTTATCCATGGTTGGACTTTGAAAAGTATCCGTAAAGGCCATTAAAATAGGGCCAGACTTTAGTTGTGCCTCTACAAAATTGATGTCATAGCTTTGTTCTTCAATAGTATACGTTATTTTTTCTATACGTCCTTTTATGCCAATCAGCATATTGCCTTCAAGGATTCGAAATTCGTAAGCTGGGAAATCTTGTGACAGTTGCTGTATATCTTCTGCGGAAGCGTTTTCCGTCTCGGTAAGTGCGATAATGTCAGGCTGGATATTTTGGATGTTTTCTGTAAGGATATCCATATGGATTGTTGGCCGATCGGCGGCATTCCAGAATATAATGGACGTTGCATCTTTAGGAATTTCCACAGGGCTTGGGAAAATATAGGAATTATTGAGCCAAATACCAGTCAAACCTAAAGTGGTACAGATAAAAAATATAAAATACCGTTTTCTTTTGAAAAACAGAAGAGTGATAAAACCTCCCAATAAGATGATTAAAGGTAGCGGGAAGGCGTAAAAAAAGATTTGTAAAATTCGGAAATGATCCTTTAGGATGAAATGTATTATTAACAAAAAAGCATATGCAATTACTGCACATGCTCTTAATGTTAAAAAAATAAATTTCGCGACTCTATACAACATGCACAAATAGACCTTCTTCGGTTTTTTCGACTTTGGCCAATTTGTTTTTTGTCAAGCCTTTTATAGTGGCATCCCACTTTTTGTTACTCAGTCCGGATTGTTCTTTTAAGTTATTCAGATCTATCGGAGCATTGGATTTTAGGATAGCGAAAACTGCTTTTTCTTCTTCAGTCAAAGCCACTGCCTTCTTTTCCGGTCTCATTTGAGGGAAAAACAACACTTCCTGAATGGACTGATTATTGGTCAAATACATGATAAGTCGGTCCATTCCGATGCCCATTCCAGAGGTTGGAGGCATGCCGTACTCTAAAGCACGTAAGAAATCATAGTCGATCATTCCGGTAGCTTCATCATCACCTTTTTGAGCCAACTCCATTTGGTGTTCAAAACGTTCACGTTGGTCAATAGGATCATTCAATTCAGAATACGCATTGGCAACTTCTTTACCACAAACCATCAACTCAAAACGTTCGGTCAATTCTGGATTATCGCGGTGTTCTTTACACAACGGACTCATTTCCTTCGGGTAATCTGTAATAAACGTTGGTTGGATATAGTTGCCTTCACATTTCTCACCGAAAATTTCATCGATCAATTTGCCTTTGCCCATGGTGTCGTCTACTGCAATGCCCATGTCTTTAGCAGCTTTGCGGATCTCATCTTCAGATTTTCCAGTAATATCAAATCCGGTAAAGTGCTTAATGGAATCCGTCATGGTTACCCGAGCATACGGAGCTTTGAAATCGATTTTGTGTTCGCCGAAAGTTGCTTCTGTAGAACCGTTTACCGCAAGGGCGCAATGTTCTAAAAGCTCTTCACAAAAGTGCATCATCCAATTGTAATCTTTATAGGACACGTATATTTCCATAGCCGTAAACTCTGGATTGTGCGTGCGATCCATACCTTCATTTCTGAAGTTTTTTGAGAATTCATAAACGCCATCAAAACCGCCAACAATAAGACGCTTTAGATAAAGTTCGTTGGCAATTCGCATATACAAAGGAATGTCCAAACTGTTGTGATGGGTCATAAACGGACGTGCCGCCGCGCCTCCAGGAATTGGTTGTAACACCGGAGTTTCCACCTCAAAGTAACCGGCGTCGTTGAAAAACTGACGCATGGCGTTATATAGCTTGGTACGTTTTATAAATACATTTTTAACCTGAGGGTTCACTACCAAATCGGCATAACGTTGTCTGTAACGTTGTTCAGGATCGGTAAAGGCGTCATAAATAACCCCGTCTTTTTCCTTAGGTAATGGCAAAGGCTTTAAGGATTTGCTCAATAATTTGAAGTTTTTGACCTTCACTGTTTTTTCGCCCACTTGTGTGGTAAATAATTCGCCTTCGATACCAATGAAATCGCCAAAGTCCAATAGTTTTTTGAAAACCTCATTATATAAAGTTTTATCATCGCCAGGACAGATTTCATCTCTGTTAAAATACGCTTGAATCTTTCCTTCAGAATCCTGAATTTGAGCAAAACTAGCCTTTCCTTGCACCCGCATCGACATCAATCGACCAGCAATAACGACCTGTTTCCCTTCTTCAAATTGCTCTTTAACCTGTTTCGAAGTGTGGTCCACAGGATATAAATCGGCTGGATAAGGATTGATTCCCAATTCACGTAATTTGACTAATTTTTCTCTTCGGATGAGTTCTTGTTCTGAAAGTTGCATGCTGTTAAATTTTTGATATGCAAAATTACGATATTTAAAAAAATTAACGTAGTAATTTCAACGATAGATTGGGTTTTTGATGGTTTATGGGATGAAACTTTTTGCGAAGGGTTGAAATTGGTGAGTTTGAAAGATGAATTTTGATTTTGAGCTAGTTTTAGCTGCTTGAATTATATTTTTGAAGATGATGATATAGTTTTTATCCCGTAACAAATTGAATAGTTTTGCGTCTTAATAAATACATTAATCAGCCACGCAAAAGTAGTGGTCGTTAAAAATCATCAATTATGAGTATTTGGAGAGTTCTTCTTTCTATTTTTTGTCCACCACTTGCGGTCCTTGATAAAGGTTGTGGATCTATTATCATTGTTTTTTTACTATGGCTCTGCGGATGGGTGCCGGGAGTTATAGCTGCTTTGGTAATTTTGAATAACCCTAAAAAATAGTTTTCAGTCTCGGTTTTCAGTTTTCAGTCTCAGTCTCAGTCTCAGTCTCAGTTTTCCCGCCTTCGCAAAAGCTCTGGACGGGCAAGCAGTCTCAGTCTCAGTATTCAGTTGATGGTCTTATGAGTCGCTGACTTTGGAACTATATAAAATTTATAATTCAGTCATCGGTCATCGGTCATCGGTCATCTGTCATTCAACCCAAATAACTTTCTCTGTGCATCTCAGTGTTTGTCCGTGAATCTCTGTGAAACTAATTTTTGTCGCCCGTCATCGGTCATCGGTCATCTGTCATCTGTCATTCAACCCAAATAACTTTCTCTGTGCATCTCAGTGTTTGTCCGTGAATCTCTGTGAAACTAATTTTTGTCGCCCGTCATCGGTCATCGGTCATCTGTCATTCAACCCAAATAACTTTCTCTGTGTATCTCAGTGTTTCTCAATGAATCTCTGTGAAACTAATTTTTTTTCGCCCGTCATCGGTCATCGGTCTCAATAGATGAATCTCCATGAAACAATGTCCCACCATCTATCCGAAAATCCGTAATTTTACAGATCAGAATCATAACCGATTTAAATAGAGTCAGCCATGATTCAGATTTGATGAATTTGAAGATTACACTAGAAGACTAAGATTGTGAATAAAATAGTTACCGTACAGGATTTAGGGCATAAAGATTATAAGGATACCTGGGATTATCAAGAAGGATTATTCAAATCAGTTCTGGACACGAAAATCAAGAACAGAAGAGAGAATGCCAATTTAGAAACACCAAATTATTTTTTATTGGTGGAGCATTCTCATGTCTATACCTTGGGTAAAAGTGGCGATTTCTCAAATCTTTTATTGAACGAAGAGCAGCTCGCAAAAAAAGGAGCAACCTATTATAAAATAAATAGAGGTGGAGACATTACGTATCACGGACCAGGACAAGTTGTAGGGTATCCCATTCTCGATTTGGAAAACTTTTTTACAGATATTCATAAATACCTCCGCTTATTAGAAGAAATGATCATTTTAACCCTGGCAGAATATGGTCTGGATGCTCAGCGAAGCCCTGGAGAAACTGGAGTTTGGTTGGGTGTGGGAACGCCTTTTGTACGCAAAATTTGCGCGATGGGCGTGAGAGCGAGTAGATGGGTTACCATGCATGGATTTGCATTGAACGTCAATGCCGACTTGGGCTATTTTGACAACATCATTCCATGTGGTATTCGTGGGAAAGCAGTCACGTCCTTACATGTGGAGTTAGGCGTGGAGGAAGTGGACGAGTCCGAATTGAAAGCCAAAGTTTTAAAGCATTTTATGACGCTTTTTGAAGCGGTACCACAACAAGAAAAGCAGGTGTTTTAAATATGGCGAACATTCAAAAAATCATTTTATTGGTTTTAGTAGTGCCGTTAGCGCTGTTTCCAGGAGGATTGATTTTTTATGTGTTGTTGTTTGATGAGCCAAAATTTGAAACCGCCATGTGGATTCCTATTGGAATGTCAATTTTGGGTGTTTGCAGCTTTATATTTCATTTCAAAACGAAAGGCTTTT
Organism: Gelidibacter sp.; assembly: GCF_053579655.1. Classification (NCBI taxonomy): domain Bacteria; kingdom Pseudomonadati; phylum Bacteroidota; class Flavobacteriia; order Flavobacteriales; family Flavobacteriaceae; genus Gelidibacter; species Gelidibacter sp. Next base: position 55,212 of record NZ_JBMDWE010000027.1, read on the forward strand.
ATAAACTTCTCAAAGAAAACGTGGATTTACCAAAAGTAGAGCCGGTGTTTTGGATTCTTGATATAGCTTTTGGGATTATCTATATCATTCTCTCGTTGTATGCGGTTTATCTTATGTACGCTTTTCCGACTAAGAAAAGCACCCTTGTTTTGTTGGTCTTTATAATTCCCATGCTTGTTGCTGGTGCATGGACCGTTTTTGAAGCTTTTTATCTCAATAAATTAATTCAGAACCACAAGTTTGCCAATCGACATTCTGAGATTGATGATATTAAGGGAGATGTTGGGGAGTGAGGTTTAGATGAGTTGGCAGTCTTCAGTTTTCAGTCTCAGTCTCAGTTGGCAGTAAGAATCAGAGTTAAATATCAAAGGGTTTCTGCGTCAATCCGCGAAATCTGCAAGAGATTTATTTTTTTACACATCTGAACTTTCCTGATTATTGTTGACCGTTTTTAATCAATTAACTCATTGTAAAAAATAGATAGGAATTTTTTTATTTCCACTTTCCACCGACTGTTGTCATTAATCATCGGGCAGATTTATTATAGAACGCTAATGACGCTGATCTGGCTGATTTTCACTGATTTTTTTTTGGCTTTTATTTCAATCTATGAGCTTCATTCATCGGTCATCAGACCAAATTGTCATCTGTCATCTGTCCTCCGTCATCTGTCCTCCGTCATCTGTCCTCCGTCATCTGTCTTCCGTCATCCGTCATCTGTCCTCCGTCATCTGTCCTCCGTCATCTGTCCTCCGTCATCTGTCCTCCGTCATCTGTC
>NZ_JBMDWE010000028.1:0-54878 GCF_053579655.1 Gelidibacter sp.
TCGGCTACCGTTATCAATTCTTTATCTAAAAATCCATCTTGCTGCAAATACACTTGATGCTTTTCGGAATACGGATAAAACATATTGTCGGCAACCTTTTTCCACTCGGACATTTCGCTGTCTGACAAATTGGTTTTGTCCAATACACGTGACAAATCTGAAGTATATTCCGTCTTCATTTTGGCGACGATTTCTAAAGTATAATTGATACACCATTGCGCGACATAGTTGGTGTAAAAATTATTATTGACATTATTTTCATACTCATTTGGTCCCGTCACGCCCAAAATGACATACTTGTTTCGGTGCGTCGAGAATGTGGCGCGTTGCTGCCAAAAACGAGCAATGGCAATAAGCACTTCCAATCCCTTTTCTGGAATATAACTGAAATCGCCAGTGTAGCGATGGAAGTTGAAAATGGCAAAAGCAATCGCCCCGTTACGGTGAATTTCCTCAAAGGTAATTTCCCATTCGTTATGGCATTCTTCCCCATTCATCGTAACCATCGGATAAAGTGCCGCACCGTTTTTAAATCCGAGTTTTTCGGCATTTTCAATGGCTTTCTCCAAATGATTGTAGCGATATTCTAATAAATTCCGAGCCACGTTCTGATCTTTGGTCGCCATATAAAATGGAATACAATAAGCTTCGGTGTCCCAATAGGTACTTCCACCATATTTTTCGCCGGTAAAGCCTTTCGGACCAATATTCAAACGCGCGTCCTTACCAATATAGGTGTGATTCAATTGCATGATATTAAATCGGATGCCTTGCTGTGCTTTCACATCGCCTTCAATGGTAATGTCGGCCATATCCCAAATTTTTGCCCATGCTTCTTTTTGCTGTTGAAGCATTTTCGCAAAACCAAGTGACACGGCTTTAGATAAGTTCTTTTTAGCGACCGAAACCAAGTCGTTTTTATCATGATTTCTATCGACGGTATAGCCACCGAATTTCGTCATGGTCAAAGTATCGCCTTTGTTGACATTAGAACTGTATTCAAACGAAACGGTAGAATCGGTCTTATTAACCGTCTTATTTTCATTTAGGACCTTTCCATTTAATGACAATTGGGCTTGCATTGCAGTACAGACATGAAAGTTGGTTTTCATGGTATGCGACACAATAAACGCTTGGTCATGTTCAGCATTAACGCTTAAAATGTTCCAGAATTTATCATCCCAGTTGCTGTCTTCATTAGTAATTCCTGCATCAACATAAGGTTCAAAAACAATATGAGCGTCGTTATTTAAAGGCGTCACGTTATATTCAATAGCGCCAACCTCATCCATATCCAAACTTAAAAAACGCTTGGTTTCGACCTTAACCTCGATGAAATTATGAAGTGTGGCTTCGAAACTTCTGGACAGCCAACCTTCTTTCATATTGAGTTCGCGTCTAAAGTTTTTGACTTTTTTACACGCGGCCAAATCCAAGGCTTCGCCATTGACGGTCACGTTGATGCCGATCCAATTCGGCGCGTTGAGGACTTTGGCAAAATACTCTGGATAGCCATTTTTCCACCAGCCTACTCTGGTTTTATCTGGATAATAAACGCCCGCAACATAACTGCCTTGAAAAGTCTTTCCTGAATACTGCTCTTCAAAGTTGGCACGTTGGCCCATGGCACCATTACCAATGCTAAAAATACTTTCTGAGGATTTGACACGGTCGGCATCAAAGCCTTCTTCAATGATGGACCAATTATTTGGTACGATATAATCTTGATTCATTTTTTTGAGATAAGAGAATAAAGAGGAAAGACTAAAGACGGATCGGCCTATTTTTCTTTCTTCTAAATTCTAGTTACTTAATGTTTTTTTTAACCACAATGGACGCAAGGCTTGACACAACGGTCACAATGGGTTTTTCTATTTTCACTTAATACTTTATACTTTGTACTTCTTACTTAATTCTATCTATTAATTAACTCCTTCAAAAACGCCTCACTGATTTCAGTAAAATCCTTGAACACATAGTCGGATTCATGGAGCGTTTTTTTATCTCCAATGCCAATGGACACCATTCCTGCAGTATTCGCCGCCTGAATTCCAGCTACTGCATCTTCAAAGACAATGCAGTTTTCAGGATTGGTATGTAATTGTTGTGCGGCAATCAGAAACACCTCGGGATCGGGCTTTGCTTTGGTCACGTCATTGCCGTCAACGAGGACGTCAAATTTTTCGAGAAGGTTCACTTTCTCTAAAATCATTCGCGCATTTTTACTGGCGGAACCTAATGCGATATGCTGATTGGCAGCACTGAGATAATCCAAGGTTTTTGTGACATCAGGAAGAATCTCTTGCGCCTCCATTTTTTCGATATAGATTAAATAATCGTCATTTTTTTGTGCCATGAATTTAATAAATTCATCTTCGCTCACGCTTTTATTTCCCCAAGCGAGAATTTTCTCTAAGGATTTCACTCTGCTCACCCCTTTCAATTGTTCGTTTTGTTCGTGCGTGAAATCAAAACCCATACTATTGGCCAATTTCCGCCAGGCCAAAAAATGATATTTTGCAGTATCGACGATTACGCCGTCAAGGTCAAATATGAATGCTTTTTTACTCATTGATTGTTATTGTTTCTTTGTCATTGACCATTAGTGAAAGAATGCCTGCCAAGATCATTGAGCAGCCTCCTATCAATAAGGCATAAATAGGTTCATTATTAAAAAATTTGGAGACTAAAAACCCTAAAATAGAAGCAGCCACCAATTGCGGAATCACAATAAAGAAGTTAAAAACACCCATATAGTATCCCATTTTAGAAGCTGGTAAGGATCCTGAAAGCATGGCATAAGGAACGGATAAAATACTCGCCCAAGCTACACCTACGCCAATCATTGGCAACCATTCAATCATAAAAGTGGTTGGATTTGTGATGAAATAAAGTGACATCAGTCCCAATCCACCAGCAACCAAAGCCAAGAAATGTGTAAATTTCCGACTCGTTCGTTTTGCCAATAGTGGCAATAAAAAGGCGACGGCTGCCGCAATGATATTGTAATTGGCAAACATTTCGCCCACCTGATTCGCGCCTATATTATAAGCTTCAGAAGTGGTATCGGTCGTTTTATAAATATGTTCGGTAACTGCTCCTGTGGCATAAATCCACATTGAAAATAAAGCGAACCAAGAAAAAAACTGCACCCAAGCCAATTGTTTCATGACCTTTGGCATCATCTGAAAATCGTTCACGATATTGACAAAGCCATTTTTAGAATTGTTTTTCTGCAGGAGTCCAGATACAATCAAGGCCAGTCCTCCAAAAGATATTAATCCTAAGGTCAGCACATAAAGATCTGCTTTGAGATGGTAATTATATACCAAAAAGGAAGCAAGCAAACCAATACACAAAACAATGATCCCCTTTGTCAAATGCGAAGTGCCATTTTTTTGATACCATTCCTCAGAAAATTCGCTTTCCACAGGTTTCGATTCTTTTTCCTGAGCTTCAAAAGCTCGTATTTCTTCGGGAGAATATTCCTTGGAACGCAAAACCGTCCACAATACTGCTATAAAAAAAGCGACACCGCCAATGTAAAAAGAGTACTTGACCGAATCTGGAATAACTCCTTCTGCTGCGGTATTGGCGACTCCAAAGTACGTCAACATCAACGGCAATTTTGAAGCCACATAAGCCCCAATCCCAATAAAGAAACTCTGCATGGCAAAGCCTTTAGTGCGTTGTTCGTCTGGAAGGTTGTCGCCAACAAAGGCCCGAAATGGCTCCATGGATACGTTAATGGAGGCATCCAAAATCCACAGCATCCCAGCTGCTACCCAGAGTACTGGCGAATTAGGCATGATAAACAAAGCTAAAGAGGCCAAAATAGCACCCACCAAAAAATAAGGTCGGCGACGGCCCAATCGGGAATGCCAAGTGCGATCACTCAAATAGCCAATAATAGGCTGAACAATTAACCCCGTTAAAGGTGCGGCAACCCAAAGAATGGGGATGTCATCAATCTCGGCTCCTAAAGTTTGGAAAATTCGGCTAACATTAGCATTTTGTAGGGCAAAACCCATCTGGATTCCTAAGAAACCGAAACTCATGTTCCAGATTTCCCAAAATCCAAGCGTACGCTTTTTCATTAATAGTATGTTTAAATTAATACTATTGACAAGCGATAAAACTCATCAAAACTTATTTGTAAGAAGTGAAAATAAAGTTTTGAATTGTGGCAAAGATAATAAAGTTTTTAAATGGGCAATACTTTTTTTATTTGGTGGAGTCTCTTTCTATCAGTTCTGTTTCGATTACAACGGTTTCAAAATGCTCTTCTTCATCTTCGCGTTCAAGGTTATCAATCAGCAGTTCAGCAGCCTTTTCGCCCATTTCTTGACCATGCTGACTTACGGTGGTTAAACTTGGTGTGGCATGTTTGGAAAGCACGCCATCTGTAAAGCCAATAACCTGAAGATCATCTGGAATTTTCATACCCATATTGCGCGCTACTTTCATAGCTATAATGGCGTATAATTCATTTACAGCAAAGACACCATCTATGTTTTTGTTGTTTTGAAATAAACCTTTTATTTCCGCTTCCAAAGATTCCAAATGATCTTCAGAAACCAATTCATCATTAACCTTAAGAATCAAATTTGGATCTGGGGTTATTTTGTAATCTTCTAATGCTTCCAAATAACCCTGAGTCCTTAATTTACCGACACTCACATAATCTTTCGTAGTAATTATCGCCACATTTTCACAGCCGTTGGACAGGAGTTTGGTTACGGCGTTTTTTGACCCTTTTAAATCATCAATAATAACCTTGTCACAGTTGATTTCATTGACCACACGGTCAAACATGACAATCGGCATCCCTTGATTAATCGTTTCCTTAAAATGATGGTAATCCTGTTTTTGTAAAGTTTCCTTCGAAATAGAAAGGATAAAACCGTCAATACTACCACTGGCCAACATTTGCATATTAATAATCTCTTTATCAAAAGATTCATTGGACAAACCGATGATGACATTATACCCTCTTTTATTGGCCACCAACTCAATACCTCTAATGACCTTTGAGAAAAAATGGTGTACAATTTCGGGAATAATGACGCCTATCGTTTTTGTTTTTTGATTTTGTAGGCTGAGTGCGATATTGTTAGGGCGGTAGTTATAAAACTTGGCAAAAGCCTGTACTTTTTGCCGGGTATCTTCACTAATTTCTAAACTATCTCTCAGTGCTTTTGAAACCGTAGAGATTGAAACGTCTAATTCTCTTGCAATCTGTTTTAAAGTAATTTTCTTTTTCATAGGTAAGTTTATGATCAAAACTGTTTTTTAAATATCTATAATTTAATCATAATTAACAACACTTTCTAACCCGAAAAATCAAAGGTATGGCATTGTTGTTTATTGCTCGATTTTTTGATTGTTTTCAGGCCATTCCTCACATTTATAAAGAAAGTTGTCAACACGCAAACGTTTTCGTTGCTAATCTGATAATGGCAACTCTCCAATTGATCTAAAATTTACATAGATTTAACTCAAGAAGTGAGAATATTAGTGAATTATTAACGCAATCAACTTTAAAAATAGTGTATGAAAACATTTATGAATGGCTTAATGTTACTGGTATTTATGATACCCTCAGTCCTGTGGTCTCAAACCACTGTTTCTGGGACCGTTACAGAGCAAGCTAACGCATTACCCGTACCAGGCGTAAATATTACAGTTAAAGGAACTGCCACTGGAACTACTACAGATTTTAATGGCAACTACAGCATCAGCGTGAGAAACGGTGAAGTTGTTGTGTTTTCTTATGTTGGGTTCAAACCTCAGGAAATCATCTATAATGGACAACCAAAATTAAACGTTGCACTTATGGAAGATACCGCTCAATTGGACGAAATTGTTTTGATTGGATATGGTGCTACGACTAAGCAAGATGCTACAGGTGCTGTTGAAAAAATCGGCGAAAAAGAATTTAACCAAGGAGCCATCGTTTCACCAGAACAGTTATTGTCTGGTAAGTCTGCTGGGGTTCGCATCACCTCCGGTGGTGGAGATCCAGGTGGAGGCTCTGAAATCAGAATTAGAGGTGGCGCTTCTTTATCAGCTAACAATTCGCCGTTAATTGTGATTGACGGCTTACCATTGGACCAACGTGGCGTTCAAGGGGTAAGAAATCAGCTCAACGCCATCAATCCAAATGATATTGAGGATTTTGTGGTTTTAAAAGATGCTTCTGCTACGGCCATTTATGGCTCAAGAGCTTCAAACGGTGTTATTTTGATTACCACCAAAAAAGGAAAAGCTAACGCGCCTTTTAAAGTAGAATATGACTTAAAAGCATCTGTTGCGCAAGTCAATGACTTTGTGGATGTATTATCTGCGGATGAATTTAGAGCTATTGCAATAACTGATTCTAATTTTAATGCCAGCTTGTTAGGAGATTCTGAAACTGATTGGCAAAAGAAAATTTATCAAACTGCGGCTGGCGCCATTCATAACATTACAATTTCTCAAGGATTTGAATCCTTCAACTTTCGGGCAAATATCAACCACACCTCACAACAAGGGGTTTTAATTGGCGATTTATATGAGCGAAATTCCATTAACCTTTCAGCTGTTAAACGTCTTTTGGACAATAATCTGAAACTTACCTTAACTACCAAGGGTATTTTAGACGATAATAAATTTGCTGATCACGGGGCTATTGGAGCCGCTGTAGGATTTGATCCCACTCATCAAGTGTACAATCCTGACGGATCATTTTTTCAATATGTAGGTCAAAATTTAGCTTTGGTTAATCCTGTATTTACCTTGCTTAATAATAACAACAGAGCTCGCAACAAAAGAAACATCACCAACTTTAATATCGATTATAACCTCCCGTTTTTGGAAGGCTTGAAATTTAATTTGAATGCAGGTCTCGACTATTCTGAATTATCAGGCAAGCAATATAGCAAGGCCAGTCCTTCAAAACCTGGAAGTTTTAATTATGAAAATTTTTATGATGGCATGAATAGAAACACCTTGTTAGATTTCTATTTCAATTATAAAACAAAATTGGAGTCCATTAATACAGCTATCGATTTAACTGCTGGACACTCTTACCAAGAATTTTACATCAAATCTGATCGTCGTGAAACAGAAACCTCAGGAAGCTTGGTATCACGTCCAACTATTATAAATAGAAATGCCTTAGAATCTTACTTTGCACGTGCAAGCTTTGATTTTGATAACAAGTATTTATTATCATTGACCATTAGACGTGACGGTTCTTCTCGTTTTGGACCAAACAACCGATGGAGTAATTTCCCTGGAGTTTCTGCAGGATGGAAATTGACCAATGAAGAATTTTTACAAAACTCATTCTTCTCAAATTTAAAACTGAGAGCAGGTTGGGGTAAAACAGGACAACAAGAGATTGGTCAAAACTATGGCTACTTAGGTGTTTATACGCCTGGTAGATCGGATGCGAGTGTACAATTTGGTTACTTAAACGGTGTGCCTCAATATATCAACACCCTGCGTCCTGAAGAATTTGACGAAAACCTGAAATGGGAAGAAACTTCTCAATATAACCTAGCCTTAGATTTTGGATTCTTTAATGAGCGCTTAACCGGTACTGTGGATGCTTATTACAGAGAAACCAACGATTTATTGGCAACCATTCCAACCGCTGCTGGATCGAACCTTTCCGATTTATTGACCACAAACGTGGGGTCTGTTTTAAGTAAAGGTATTGAGTTCAGCTTAAGTGGCGATATAGCACGTTCAGAAAACTTTAATTGGAACCTGGGCTTTAACGTTACCTTACAAGAAAACAAAATCACGAAACTGTCCTTAGGCGATGATCCCAACTTTTTAATTGGCCAAGGTGATATTAGTGGTGGTGTCGGTAATAATATTCAATTGTGGAAAGAAGGTTTAGATCCTTCAACATTTTATGTGTTCAGACAAGTTTATGACACGGCCGGAAAACCAATAGAAGGCGCTTATGTGGATGTTAATGGGGATAACCAAATCACAGAAGCCGACAAGCAAGCTTATAAAAAAGCGTCGCCTGATGCCTACGCCGGATTTACCAATACTTTAAGTTACAAAAACTTAGATTTCAGTTTTACATTTAGGGGAAGTTTTGGAAATTACATGTATAACAACGTGGCTTCAGATAGAGGAAACATCACTACAGTTAATGATGCACCAGGTCAGTATTATGTCAATGCGCATTCAAGTGTGTTAGACACCAAATTCAAAAAACAAAATCTATTTTCTGATTATTATATCGAAAGAGCTGATTTCGTGAAATTGGATAACGTATCTCTCGGGTATTTAATTCCTGGTGAAAAGATCAACTTGAGAATGTCGTTAACGGCAACCAATTTATTTACCATAACAAAATACGATGGTTTAGATCCTGAAATTTCTAACGGTATAGATAACAATTTCTATCCAAGACCGCAAACTTTTGTATTAGGACTAAACTTTACATTCTAATATCATGACTACTAACATTAAATACAATGCTATGTTAAGAACACTAAAAATCATCTTTATCGCCTTCACGGTGGTGCTTTTTGCACAATCCTGTGAGAGCAATTTAGATTTGCAGCCTGAAGACAATCGTCTTACAGCGGATGCTGCCTTTGAAGAACCCGGAGCCTATAAAGCTTTTTTAGCTAAACTATACGCAGGCCTCTCTTTAAGCGGCCAGGAAGGTCCAGCGGGAAACCCCGATTTATCTGGACTGGACGAAGGCTTTTCCAACTATCTACGTTTGTATTGGTCCATGCAAGAATTGACCACCGATGAAGCTATTATTGGCTGGAATGACGGCACAATCAAAGATTTACATGCGCAAACATGGACTTCAGGTAACGAGTTTATCCGTACCATGTACAGCAGATTACTTTATCAAGTGGCTTTGATCAATGAGTTTATGCGCCAAACTACCGATTCCAAACTGGATGCTCGTGGTGTAGAAGCCAGCCTTCGTACTGACATCCAAAAGTACCGATCAGAAGCACGTTTTCTGAGAGCTTTGACCTATTGGCATGCGATGGATTTATTTGGAAACGTTCCTTTTGTTACAGAAGAAGATCCAATCGGCGCCTTCTTGCCTGAGCAAATACAACGTGCAGATCTTTTTACCTATGTGGAAAAAGAATTGCTCGATATTGAAAATGACATTATAGCGGCAAGACAAAATGAATACGGAAGAGCTGATCAGGCTGCGGTTTGGATGTTGCTTTCTAAACTTTATCTGAACGCCGAAGTCTATACAGGCTCAGGGCGTTATGCTGATGTGATCACCTATACTACGAAAGTGATAGGATCAGGATACAGCATCTCGTCAAACCCTTATTCCCATTTGTTTTTAGCGGATAATGATACTAATGGATCGCAATCAGAAGTTATTTTCCCTATTACTTTTGATGGCTTGCGCACCCAATCTTTTGGTGGGATGACCTTCATCATTCACGCTGCAGTGGGTGGTAGCATGGTTCCTGCTGAATATGGCGTCAACGGCGGATGGGCTGGTCTTAGGACGACGTCAACATTGGTTGAGCAGTTCCCAGGAGAAGCGAACTCTGCCGATGGAAGAGCCTTATTTCACACCGATGGTCAAACAAAGAACATTAATAACACCTCAACATTTACCCAAGGTTACGCAGTAAAAAAGTTTAGAAATGTGGATGTCAATGGTGTTGCCGGTTCTGATCCTACTGGCGATTTTCCGGATACGGATTTCCCGATGTTCAGATTGGCTGACACCTATCTTATGTATGCAGAAGCATTTGTTAGAGGCGGCGGCGGTTCTGCAGCCGATGCGGTAACTTACATCAACCAACTCAGAGCAAGAGCTTATGGCAATGCATCTGGTAATATCAATCAGGCCAACTTGACGCTGGATTTTATTCTGTCTGAGCGTTCAAGAGAATTATTTTGGGAAGCACATCGAAGAACCGATTTGATCCGTTTTGGTCAGTTTTCCGATCAGGGCATTTGGCCATGGAAAGGAAATGTACCTCAGGGCGCAACAACCAGCGCTTTCAGAAATCTCATGCCTTTACCTGCAACCGATTTAGGCATCAACACCAACTTACAACAAAACCAAGGATATTAAAAACCACGAAGACATGAAACGAGCTTGATAAAGATTTCAACTTCTAAGCGGATCTTCAATAGCGAATAGCATGTGACCATTAAATAACAATAAATCTAAACACATGAAAAATTTTAAAATACTAAGCTTATTTCTTTTGGCCATGATCGGGCTAAATTCTTGCCAAACTGACGACGACGTAGTTTTCATAGCTCAAGAACCTGACGGATTTGTTTTAACAAATACAATATTGCCAGAATACATTTTAACATCTTCTACAGGAAGCAACCTTGGTGAGCGTTTTACATGGAACAGCGCTGATTTTGGTGTTCAAACTAATATTTCCTATGATTTGCAACGCTCCATTTTGGGTGACTTTAGTGATGCCGTATTAGTAGGAACAACCTCTAGTAATGAAATTGCCATGACTATCGGTCAAATGATGGCGGTTGCCACAGAAGCTGGCTTGGATGCAAATCCTACAACTCCAGCGCCAAATACGGGAGCATTTTCAGTTAGAATTCGTGCGTATGTTGGCGATGGCGGTAGCGCAACCCAAATATTTACGGAGGCCAAAACCATTTCAGTAGTACTCCAAGAAGCACAAACAGGTGGTAGCGGCATTACGGAATCTACATGGGGGATTGTTGGAAGTGGTTATAATGACTGGGGAGATGGCGGACCTGATGCTAAATTTTACTCCACCTCAACTTCAAATGTATTTGTTTCTTATGTGACTTTACTTACTGGCGAAATCAAATTCCGTGAAAACAGTGATTGGGGCAACAACTTTGGCGATACTGGCGTTGACGGGATTCTTGATGCTGGCGGAGATAATATTGCTGTTACGCAAGGCAACTATAAAATCACTATGAACCTCAATGAAAATACGTATACTATCGAAAAATTCTCATGGGGTGTTGTAGGTTCTGGCTATAATAACTGGGGAGATAACGGTCCGGATGCTAAATTCTATTATGACTATCTAACCGACACCTTCAAAGTAGGCGTCCGCTTGATTGCTGGAGAAATCAAATTCAGAAAAAATAACACGTGGGGAGGAGATCTTGGAGACAATGGCGCTGATGGCACTTTAGAAGAAGGGGGAGACAATATTGCCGTAACTGCAGGACACTATGCCATTACTTTAGATTTGAACTCTAACAAATATACTATCGAAGCTGCTGACATCTGGGGTATGGTTGGTTCAGGATATAACGACTGGGGAGACGGCGGTCCTGATTTCGCCTTAACTGAAGTGCATCCAAATATTTGGATGGGAGACATCGCCACTTTCATAGATGGGGAAGTTAAATTCAGACTAAATAACTCATGGGATACTAATCTTGGTGATGATGGTGCTAATGGCTCATTAGAAGCCGGCGGTGCAAACATTGCCGTGGTTGCTGGAAAGTATCGCATATTCATGGATCTTACTGACAACACCTATAAGTTTTATAAATTACAATAAATGGTGTACTATAAAAAAGGGCTGTTAGTTTATGACAGCCCTTTTTAATTTTAAGCAAAAATGAATAATATCATGACTAAGCTTTATCAATTGCAGACCGTTTTTTTGAGGTTCTGAAACACGAATTCAATCCTATAGACACATGAAGAATCTCTACCTTAAATTACTTTTTTTAATTCCGCTTTTTTCGCTCGCCCAAAAGCAAACTGTGACCTATTCAGTGTCGCCTTCTCCCTTTGAAGAAAACCAGAATATTACTGTCACTTTTAATGGCAACACTATTAATGAATCCGCATGGGGAGTAACCAATAACGAACTGTACTTATGGTCATGGTCCTATGACCTCAATCTTAGCAATCAACAGGACTGCCCTACCAATGGGAGTTGGGAGGTCTCCAGTGAAGCTAACAAACTGACCTATAACACTAACACTGACACCTATAGTATTTCCTTTACACCATCAACCTTTTATAACAGAACTGGTTTAGGACGAATCGGATTTTTACTTAAAGCGAAAGATGGTACTGGCGATAAAAAATCGCAAGACATTAATGTGGACGTTGGCACATTTCAAGTGGCTTTAAGCCAACCTGTCAACGGATCCACTACCGTGATCAACTCTGGAGGCAGCTTGAGCATTACCGCACAAAATACGGGAGGCAACGCTTCTTATGTATTGAAAGAAGTAGGTAATGCCACCGCTATCAATTCGCAAGCTAACATCTCCAACTATGCTTTTACACATTCCAATATTACAAAAAACACCAATTACTTATTAGAAGTCACTTTAGACGGAAGTACCATTACTAAAAAATTCACTGTAATAGTAGATCCAGGATCAAACACAGCGATTATGCCTACTACCTATCAAGATGGTATTACGTATTTGAGTACAACGGAAGCAGTTTTGGTACTTTATGCTACTGGCAAAGATTTTGTTTACGTCGCTGGAAGTTTTAATAATTGGCAACCAGACGCCACTTATGCTATGAAGAAAGATCCCACACGAAACAATAAATTTTGGATCAGATTATCAGGATTAACCCCCGGTAAAATAGAAACCTATCAATATTGGGTCGTGGATAAAACGCCGCTGGCAAACTCTCCATCCCTTGTAAAAACGGCCGATCCGTATTCAACCTTGGTACTATCACCTTTTGATGATCCTGGTATTCCTGCGTCGACCTACCCTAACCTCCCTCCGTATCCTGCTGGACAAGAAAGAGAAGTGACGGTTTTACAAACAGGCCAAACACCTTATAATTGGAAAGTTCCCAATTTCACTAAACCTCAAAAAGAGGATTTAGTGGTCTATGAAGTTTTGATCAGGGATTTTGATGTCAATCGTAATTTTCAGGATTTAATTGACAAGATCGATTATTTCAAAAAACTAAATATCAATGCGATCGAATTATTACCAGTCATGGAGTTTGAAGGCAATGAAAGCTGGGGCTACAACACCGCTTTTCATATGGCTTTGGACAAATTTTATGGCACCGAAAACAAGCTCAAAGAATTTATTGACCTCTGTCATCAAAACGGGATTGCCGTCATATTAGACGTGGCACTCAACCATGCTTTTGGCAGAAATCCAATGGTGCGCATGTGGATGAATGATCCCGACGGCGATGGTTGGGGCAATCCAAGTTCTGAAAACCCATACTTCAATACCACCCCAAGACATACTTATAACGTAGGTTCTGATTTTAACCATTCCAATCCAAGGACTCAAGATTACGTGAAACGTGTGGTAAAACACTGGATCGAAGAGTTTAAAATTGATGGTTTCCGTTGGGATCTGACCAAAGGCTTTACGCAAAACTGTACGGAAAACGATGAAAGTTGCACCAACGCTTATCAAGCGGACCGTGTTAAAATTTTAAAAGATTATGCCGATTATTCTTGGTCGTTGGATCCGACACATTATATTATTTTCGAGCATTTAGGTTCAGAAAACGAAGAAAAAGAATGGGCCAACTACAAGTACAATGAAGGTAAAGGCATCATGATGTGGGGCAACATGAACCATGCTTATAACCAATTGACCATGGGATACACCGCTAATATAAGCGGCATTGGTCATAAATCAAGACCTCAATTTTTAGGGCCTCGTGTTATGGGTTACGCTGAAAGCCATGATGAAGAGCGTTTGATGTATAAAATTCTTCAATATGGAAACAGTACAAACAGTGCTCATGATGTGAAAGATTTGAATACAGCATTGTCAAGGATGTCCGCTTTGGGTGCCGTGACCTTGACCGTTCCAGGCCCGAAAATGATCTGGCATTTTGGCGAATTGGGCATGCAAAACTCCATCTTTACCTGCAATAATGGAACAATAAATATACCAGACGATCCCATAGATAAAGGTGGTGATGCTGGCAACCCGACAGGCGACTGCAAATTGGACACCAAACCGCAACCCCAATGGACACAAAACTGGACGGGCGATACGCACCGAAATAAAATTTATAACGATTGGGCGCGCATGATCGCACTGAAAACCAGTGAACCAGTTTTTAAAGGTGATTATACAATGACCTCCAATAACCTGACACCATCCATCGCCATTTTTGATACGACCTTACCAGCGAGCAGCCTCAATAGAGTGATTGTTTTAGCAAATTTTGATGTCACTTCAAAAACGATGAATACGACCATTCCAACCGGACAAACCTGGTATGATTTGATGGACGCCACAGGAAACACCACTTATAACATGGCGACGGTAAACATTCCTGCAGGTCAGTTTCGAATTTTCGGAAATGCGGCTGCAACGTTAAGCACGAACACCTTTGAAGATATTTCAAGTTTCGCCATTTATCCGAATCCTGTGAACAAAACTTTTAAAATCAACAAAGAAGTGAGTGCACTTAAAATTTATGACTTAACCGGAAAACATATCAAATCGTTTAAAGGCACTTTTACGCCCTCGGATAGTTTTGACATTTCTGATTTGAACCAAAGCATCTATCTCATAAAAGTTGAAAATAAGAATGGACAGGTGTTGACTTCAAAGTTGATCAAGCTTTAGTCTAGCTGATATTTTCTAATCAAAAGGAGCTTCTCAGAAATGAGAAGCTTTTTTTAATAGTGTCAGTCATCACGAGGCACGAAGCCATCTCATCAATTAAACAGCTATTATTAATTTAGAATAAAAAACAATAATATTTACACCTGCTGTTATGGGCGCTTTGGCCAACAATTTCGATGTTGTATGGAAGAAACCACCTGTTGTTAGAAACCATATGAAACTACTTAAACTGTGTAGACATCCAAAATATATTATCCATTTTAATATTGATTTAGCAAGTCAGTCATTGTTAAAAACGTAGTTTTACGTTATTCATGAAGAACATTTACGTAAATTTAATAAAATTTAGGACATGGAAACAACAAACGATATCATTAAAGACATTCCGGCAAACATTTCAGACAGTCAAGTCATTACTTTTTTACATTCGGAAAAACTAGGCACTAAGCAGGTCAAAATTTTCAAGGCCTTAACGCATTCAACTGACAAAGTGATTTCTGAATGGTTTGAAGTTAGTGAAAAAACCTTTCAAAGTTATCGGAGTTCTAAAGCTAAATTGAACATTAATTTTAAAGAAAAACTAGTTCTACTTTTCTCCTTATACAAACAAGGAGAACGCGTTTTTGGCTCCCAAGAAGCCTTTAATGAATGGTTGGAAAAGCCAAACTTTCATTTCAATGAAACCCGACCTGTTGACTTTTTCAAAACAATTTCGGGAATTAGATATATTGAAGACCGATTAACAGGAATTGAATATGGTGATAATGCCTAAATATGGAAGTATTTCGCATTTCACATAAAAATTATTCGAAAGTATTATCAAGTTCAGGAGTAGCAAACAGATGGAATTTAGATGGAGAATTCGTTATTTACGCAGGCTGTTCGAGGTCGTTATCAACATTAGAGCTTGTTGTTCATCGCAATTCCATAAACAAAATTCCAGATTATGAAGTTATGATACTATCTATAGCTGATGAAGAGGATTTATATGAGCAAATTGCGATAAAAGAGCTACCACCAAATTGGCGTTCGTTTGAAGCTTATTACAAACTACAACTTATTGGTTCCGATTGGTATAAAGAAAAGCGCACTTTAGTCTTAAAAGTGCCTTCTGCCGTAATTTCACAAGAATATAATTACATCATTAACACCAAACACCCCCTATTTCTTGAGAAAGTCGCCTTAGTAAGAAATGAAGATTATTTTTTTGACGAGAGGTTATTTTGAATAAAACTCATCGGTTGAGCAGTGTTGATCCACTATTAGTCATTATTGGTGTTTTCCACTATCAACTCCAATTATCTTCAAAACTCATTCGGTTTTTCATCTTTAGAGCAGCCGTCATGGCGAGGCACGAAGCCATCTCATCAATTAAACAGCTATTATTACTAAATTTATTTAAATGAGTATTTTGCTATAACTACTTACATGAGTAAATAGTTATAGCAAACATCAATTCCTCAATGAAAAAACCCGTTGGGTTCTCCAATAATAATAATAATAATAATAATAATAATAAGCGCTTGGAAGTGATCACCAATCTTATAAAAACTTCCAAAACAATGTTCTACACCCGAAAAACACTTACAGAGATTTAATGTATGTTAGTAGGGAAATAATGGGATCTGTATAATTTGAAAAATGACAAAACAAAACATAAATTTTTTTATTTTAATACTACTGAGTGGAACGATTTTAAATTGCGCTTCCTTTTCCAAAAAAACTTCAGACAAGATCTTGACCATTTAAAAGATTCAAATCTTACGAACTTGAATGGCATGTATTCTTTCCATCATTTAAAAAAATACCAAAACCAAAGCAAATGAAACACCTATAATCAAACTCAGGATTCATTGCGATATAATAATGCCTACGATTTTATAATAAATCAAGATTTAAATAAAAAGCTAGCATTGACCTCTTTTCAATCCATAGAAAATCAATGTTAAGCCAATCTCTATCTTGAAAAATTTGTTTTATTTAAATAATAATTTTATAAGCTGCAACGGAATTCCATTTCTCTTTGGAGGTTGCGTAAATGATAAAAGAAGAATTGGCCTGACTAAAGATGACAAACTCCTTATCAATGCAGGTTTCAGTAATAAAGGCGCTGTTTTACTGGTAATGGGCGCTGGATATAATTATAATGAGTCTTTTGAATACACACGGAAATAAGAGCTCATTAAATAGCTAAGGAATTCCATTCAAAAAAAAGACTGTATCTGATCAACTAAGAGATTTTTTAAAACTTAAAAACTACATTAATTTCAATGCTTTATTTCTACTTCTGATCTGTTTTCTTGAAGTTGCCAAAATATATCTGCTAGGATTTTTGGAGAATGCGTTGTACTGTCTTCCTTAATCTGATCGCATATTGTAACTATTCCTACGTAGATATTTTTACTTTTCAATGTCTCATTTAATTGAAATGCCAAATTTCGCAAGGCTGCTTTTCCCAAACATACCGAACCTAATTCGGGATTTGGATTAATGGCAAGTCCGCCGCCAGTCAATAAAACGGTGCCTTGATTTTCTTTCAGGTCTTCATAAACCGTTTGTACAGCGAACAGAGCGTTTATTACGGAAACCTTTAAATCGTCAAGAAGCACCTCCGTTGTTTCGTCCATTATATTTTTCCGTTTCAAAACCGCAGCATTATAGACTAAGGTATTGACTTTCCCCATTTTCTCGCGAAGATTCTGAAGCGCTTTAGCGATCTGTTTCTTGTCACTAGCATCAGCGATTGCGCAGAAAGCGGTGATGCCCATATTTTTCAGACCGGCAACTTCGCGTTCTAATTTTTCGGAATTACGACTGATAAGGCCCGCTCTAAACCCTTCTTTTCCAAATTTTTCTGCTATTCCTTTGCTAAGTCCTGGACCTGCTCCGATTATTATTAAATTTTTTGACATTTGATAAGTATAGGCTTTGTCACCATCCGCTTAAAGCTAGTGACGCTGAAATTTATAATTGAAAGCTTTCTGAATTTAGTTTGTTTTTATGTTTCTCCAAACCCTCAAAAAACAGTCCTCAGATTTAAGACTATGACAGCAAAAAATCCGAGGGAAAATAATCGGAGGCTCAACTGTTATCCAGAAAACCGTCCAAAACCTCTTTAAGCACCACCGCCTGATTGAACTTGGTGTCCTTTGCGCCATAGAGTAAAGTCACTGTCTTGTCTTTAGTTTTTTCAAAAAGGCGTTTTAAATCGTCGGTGCTGTTTTTAAGTTCTTTTTTGTACTTCAGTGAGAAGTCTTCAAACTTATCTGGGTCGTGATCAAACCACTTCCGAAGTTCGGTGGAAGGTGCTAAATCCTTGTTCCACTCCTCTAATTTGGCTTCTTCTTTTGAAACGCCACGAGGCCAAATCCTGTCCACTAAAATCCGATAGCCATCACTTGATGAAGGATCCTCATATACCCGCTTTATTTGGATTGTTTTCATGAGATTTAAAATACTTCTTCCACAAATTGTTCTTTCTTGACATTTAAATTGGCCAACATCTTTTCTACCGCTTCCATCATCGGTGGTGGACCGCAGATATAAAATGATTTGTCATAAGCAAGTCCGCAGGTTTTTAAAAAATCTTCTGTGACACGCCCATGCGCAACACCTTCTATGGTTTCATCAGAAAGAATATTGATAAAATTACTACCTAACATCTCCCTAAATTCCTTTTCAAGAATAATATCGCCTTTGGTTTTATTGGAGAAGATGAGTTTATTGCTTCCCAATTTTCCTTGCTTTTTTAAATTTCTAAAAATCGAAATAAAAGGCGTTATACCAGCGCCACCAGCGATAAATGTGCCTTCTTCCTTATAAGCAATGGCCCCAAAAACATCATTAACAATCAGATGATCTCCAGCTTTTAAAGACAGTAGCTCATTGGTTACGCCTTTGTGCGACGGATAGGTTTTGATCATAAACTCCAGATAATGATCTTCTGGAAGACAGGTAAAAGTAAAGGGGCGCCCCTCATTTTCCCATCCTAATTTATCCAAGAAAATTTCTGTCGCCTGCCCTGGCTCAAAGTCCATTCCTTCAGGTTTCTCGACTACAATATGCAACACGTCATGCGTGGCATGTTCAATCGATTTTATGGTTACTTGATTTTTCATAGCTTCGCTATATTCTTTATTATTATTTCTATTTTTTATTGGCTTGAACTATTCTCTATTGTTATTCTTTATTTATTATTGGGATGCGCTGTTTGTAAAGCATCTACGCGATTAGAGTTTAAAGCTCTGATATAGGATACAAAATATTTGATATTTCTTATTACTATTTTTTATTGGAACGGACTCTTTGAACAATGTAGAGCAGTTCACAATTAAACATTAAAAATAATAGGTCGCTCTTCAAGTTCATTCTCGATTTCAATTTGAAGTTCAAGCTCAACTTCACTCGCTAAAACTTCATCATTCGTTATTCAACATTCGTTATTGGATATTTGCTATTTTTTATTACTATTATTTATTGGCATCGGCGATTCATACAAAGTATCGTCTTTTACATTTAAATCCAGCCTATGTTAAAGTGCCAAACGAACAGTTAAGTTTAAAATAGCCAGAACTCAACTTCGATTTCTTAACCCAATATTTCATCATTCGGTTTTCAACATTCGATATTCGTCATTCTCAGACACTTCTAAAATTCAGAAATCATCAATCTTCAACCCGCCCATACCGAAAAGCCACGTTCGGGCGGGTCAACAACCTCCAATCCTCTTCTAATCCAAAAACTGTCGCAGCACATATTGAAGAATCCCACCATTTCGATAATATTCAATATCTATAAGGGAATCCAATCGCGCAATCGCTTTGAATTTAATTTCTTTACCCTTTGCGTTTGTTGCACTCACATCTACCAATTTATGTGGTGTCAAGCCTTCAGAAATTCCTGAAATAGCAAAAATATCTGTACCGTCCAATCCTAATTTCTCCGCCGTATCGCCTTCTTGATATTGTAAGGGCAAAACCCCAAGACCTACCAAATTACTTCTGTGAATACGTTCGTAACTCTCCGCCAAAACGGCTTTTACTCCTAGCAAAAACGTGCCTTTCGCAGCCCAATCTCGTGAGGAGCCACTTCCATATTCTTTACCAGTCAGCACCACTAAAGGTGTATGATCTTGTTGATATTTAACTGCGGCGTCATAAACCGTCATTTCTTCTCCAGAAGGCAAATAGGTCGTAAAACCACCTTCTTGTTTGGCCAATTTGTTTTTGATACGCACGTTGGCAAACGTCCCACGCACCATGACCTCATCATTTCCTCGTCGACTGCCATAGGAGTTGAACTCTTCTTTCTTAACGCCTTGACTGATTAAATACTGTCCGGCTGCAGAATGCTCATTAAAAGATCCCGCTGGGGAAATATGATCGGTCGTAATACTGTCTCCCAACACTAAAAGGGCACGTGCATGTTCAATGTTTTGAAGTGGTGCCGCTTGGTCTGAAATATTTTTAAAGAAGGGTATTTCCTTGATATAAGTAGAGCTATCATCCCATTCATATAAACTGCCTTTTGGAATCTCCAAATTTCTCCAAATCTCATTCCCATCAAAAATTTCGGAATAGTTTTTATCAAAATCTTTTGGCGAAAGCACCTCTTTAAGAACCGCATTAATTTCATCATCGGTGGGCCAAATGTCCTTTAAGTATACGGGCATTTGATTTTTATCGCGACTGATGGGGTCATTAATCAAATCAATATCCACGCGACCTGCAATGGCAAAAGCCACCACTAACATGGGCGACATCAAATAATTCATTTTTACCTGCGGATGGACACGCGCTTCAAAATTACGGTTTCCAGAAAGCACCGAACAGACCACGAGTTCATGTTCATCGACCGCCTTGGCAATGGCGGGTGGCAACGGACCAGAATTTCCGATACACGAGGTGCAGCCGTAACCCACTAAATGGAACTGTAAGGCTTCCAAATCTTTGAGTAAATCCGCTTTGATCAAATAATCCGTCACAACTTTTGAGCCTGGCGCCAAAGAGGTTTTTACCCAAGGCTTGACGTCAATACCACGTTCTCTTGCTTTTTTAGCGACCAATCCGGCACCAACCATCACAAACGGATTTGAGGTATTGGTACAAGATGTAATGGCAGCAATCACAACAGAACCATCGGAGATTGAAAATTTTTGCTCGCCCTTATCAATCCAAACCGTTTTAAGTCCGTTTTGTTCCTTGGTTTCAATTTTTGTGTCTTCCGACAGTTCTTTCGGCGGCGGAGTCGGTTGATTGCCACCTTCATTCTTCCATCGGATGACGGAGTCTCGATCTTCATGTTCTATATATTCACGTTCAAAAGAAGTGCTCAGCAAATCAATGAACTTCGGCTTGAAATTCTTTAAAAGGATTTTATCCTGCGGACGTTTTGGCCCTGCAACGGTCGGTTCAATTTTGGAAACATCCAATTCCACAACTTCCGTATAATTAATGCGATCCTCATGCTCACGCCATAACATATTGGCTTTACAATAGGTTTCGACTAAGTTAATCTGCTCTTCTGAGCGATTACTTTCCCGCATGTACTTCAATGTTTTATCATCAATAGGGAAATAGGTAATCGTACATCCAAACTCAGGCGACATATTACCAATGGTCGCTCTATCTGGCACCGATAAATGATCCAGACCTGGGCCAAAAACCTCAACAAATTTGCCGACTACGCCTTGTTTTCGTAAGACATTGGCAATGGTCAACACCAAGTCGGTCGCGGTGGAACCTAAAGGCAATTTCCCGGTCAGCTTCAATCCGAGGACTTCTGGCATGATAAAATAAAGGGGTTGCCCCAAAATAGCGGCTTCGGCTTCAATCCCACCAACGCCCCAAGCGACCACTCCAATCCCGTTAACCATGGGCGTGTGACTATCCGTGCCTACCAAAGTATCTGGAAATAGCATGCCGTCGCGTGCAATCACGCCTTTTGAAAAGTATTCTAGATTGACTTGATGGCAAATCCCCATTCCTGGCGGAACCACGCTAAAATTATCAAAGGATTGTTGCGCCCATTTTAAAAATTGGTAGCGCTCTATATTACGTTTATATTCTTCTTCCATATTCCGCTGATAGGAATATTCGGTGCCAAAATAATCCACTTGAACGGAGTGATCGATGACCAAATCGACCGGCACCAATGGATTAATCGTATTTGGATCTTTCCCTTTTCGGGCCACCTCAGCCCGAAGTGCAGCAATGTCAACGACCGCTGGAACACCCGTAAAATCCTGCATCAACACCCGCGCAGGTTTAAAAGGAATATCTTTATCGACGCCTTTCGGCTTCCAATTAATTAGAGTCTCAATATTTTCTTTGGTAACGGAGAAGTCGTCAAAATTGCGCAACACATTCTCCAAAAGAATCCGGATGGAAAATGGTAGTTTATCAATTTGATAACCTTGACGAGAGAGTTCTTCGAGACTATAATAATCATAGTTTTTACCATTTACAGTGATTTGCTTTTTAGTTTTAAAAGGATCATTTGCCATGCCGATATGTTTTTATGTTAGCTATTCTATTTGTAAAATCAGTAGGTAAGTTGGGAGCTCGCTGATATTCAAAAAAATAATTGGACAACGCCAATCATAGAAAATTGAAATAAATAATGAGTTTATATTTTCAGGAAGATGAGGCCACTTCCTACCTCAATATTAAAAACACGCTATTTCAAAAGGTCAGTATTTTTATTTGAGTCCTTTAAAGTTACGGATTTTATCAAACTAAATGCGTCCTATCCCTATAAAAATGAGCGACATCGATAGCCAATAACCAATGAAATATAGAAATGACTAACCTATTTTAGGTATCGCAAAGCGATTAAAAACAAAACCTCTTTTCTCTTACACTTACATGTCCCGAGCTAAAACTCGAGGTTATTAATGGTGGAGTTTTGAATACCCCCAACTTCAGTTGGGGAACAAAAAAAAGCAAAAGTCTCTGAGAATCCAACTCAGAGATTTTGCTTCTACTAATAATCAAATAAAAAATAAAAAAATTAGGCAATAAATATTGATGAATGGACTTCCTGGGAAACTGAGCTCACTGAAATCATCATGGCAAAGATTTAATCGCCATCAGATATTTTAAACTTTGTTACGCAGTTAACCTATGACTTGTTGGGCACTTCCAATTTTGAAAAATCAATTGACGGCGGATTTCCATTTGCTGTTCTTGTAAACTCGGTATCAATTGGCGTGGTTTCATTAAAAAAGCCACAATTCTCCATAAAGAACTCATTACCAAGCGCACCGCCAGCATAATCTAATCGCGATTCTTTGCGAGCCGTGGCATCTGCCGTAAATTTGGCTTTCGTCAATTCTACCCATTGTTTATCTGTGGTATAGACCCATTGATTATTATAATTGGCTTTTCGCGAAAGATTCCCAGTTGAAGGCACAAAATTTTCCAAAAACGAATATAGTTTTTCCAAATTTCCGCTGCCTTTTGGTCTTCTGAAACTTGCGATAAGATGCCATTGATTATCTTCTGGCGTGAAAAAATAGGCGGTATAATCGGTTGAATTATTTACTACCGGCACACCTTTCAATAAGAACTTATAGGTCGTGTTGGCCTTCCAATCATACACCTTGTAGCTTTGTCCGCCGGAACCTTCATTTCCGAACTCTCCGGTTTTAACGCCCTGGCCTTTACCCTTTAAAATTATTTTATAATCGTCAGGAATTTCTTTGGGATCCTGGGTATCAAACGGACTCCAAACAGAAAACAGAATGCGACGCTCAGTCTCAGAATTGACCTGAATCCCGAAATAACCATCTTTAAAGCCATTCGCCATAAAGTACGATCCGATGACATCTTCGCCTTCTGGAACATTGATTTCGTTATAAAAATATTCGATTTCTCGTTCCTTAGGCAATTCATAAGTTAAATGCACGGATGGACCACGACGACCAAAATAAAAATCATCTTTTATAAAATAGATGTTGCCTTTTGTAGCTGGACCACCGATTAAAAAAGCATCAATATCTGCAAAAACAGCACCCTCCTTATCGAAGCCTTGCATTTCAATAGTTTGATATCCTGGTGAAACAATATTAAATTCCCCTATAAAAACCTCCTTCCCATCAGATTTTTCAATAGCAAATTCTTTGGTATCATTACCTAAAGAAACTTTAATTTTAAAAGGTTTGTCAAAGGCGCTTAATTTGAGACCTAAATTAATTTTACCGATATTTTCCGTTTTAAAATAGGTTTTAATTACGGTGGTAGGATTTGACCAATTTCTGATGCCATTTTGAGTAATTATTATATTATTGGATTCAACATTATTGGTTACCCAACTATTGCCATTAGATGGTATTTCAAAGGAAAATGATTCTGCTGACTGAATACTTACTTCCTCCAAATTTTTCTGATTCTTCCAGGCATCACAAGAACTCAACGTACTCATCATTAAGGCTGACAAAATGATTGTGGAAGGACTAAGAAGTCTGCTTTTTATTTTTTTTACTCTCATTTATTTTTAAAAAATTATATTTTTTGTGACAATTTGTACACTTATATTTCTTTATCCATCGCTCCGATTAACGTGTGATGCTCTTGGTCATGATAAATCAATCCTAAAAACAGTTTTACCACAGTCCACATGTTAGAGCGTATTCATCTGCATATTTTCTTGAATTGCCCTTTAGTCTATGCACTTAGCTTAGTGTATTATAAAAACTCTCCATTAAAACATCCCTTGATGACTGAGCAAATTTCCCCTTAATAACGAATCTCAAAATACCCGCAATTTATTAAACAAATAAATCCCGTCAACCAATCAATGTGTTAACGGGATAAATTGTTTATTCAAACTATAAAATTGACTCTTTAAGTTTGCTGCTATTTAGACAACTAGTAACCCGGGTTATTAGGGGTCAAGCTTGGGTTTTTGTCAATTGCCCCTTGTGGGATAGGCAAGAGATTGTTTTTAGGAGCTACGAATTCTCTGCTTTCAATCAAGTTAGCTGGTAGCGTTAACGACACATTATAATCGCCATTTGGCTGTGTAGTTGCTAAAACAGTTCCTCTTTTGGTTCCCATTAAGTTCCCGTTAAGTACATCAGTTGCAATGTTCCAACGGATGATGTCATCTCTACGTAAACCTTCCATGGCAAACTCCACACGACGTTCGTTTCTTAATAGCGTTCTCAAGCTCGCTTGGTCAGCATATTTAGCCTTATTAACCGCAGGCATTCCCGCTCTTAATCTTATGGCATCTAAAGCATCATAAACTTCACTATCAATTTGACCTAATTCGATTTTTGCTTCTGCAATGGTTAAAAGTACCTCAGCATATCTAAAGATATAGATGTCATTGCCCATGTTCCAGTAAGGAGAACTTGGATTAAGATCTAAAAACGTGGTGTACTTTTTAAAGTTATAACCTGTTTTTGAAGCGTTATCAGCTTTGTTATAATAATCTGGGCTTGTGTCTTCAACAGAACGGTACACTTTATTTGCATATACTTGACCAGGATAAACTACTGAAGCTCTCAATCGTGGATCTCTGTTGACGTATGGATTGTTTGGGTCATATTCTCCAGAAGCTTCCGCTTCCTGAATAGTTTTACCATCTGCCATCTCAAAAGCGTCCACTAAGGATTGTGTTGGAACTACAGAAGACCAACCACCAAGACCGTTTGGCATAAATGGTGTAAAATCGAGAGAGTAGTTATCTGCTACATGTTGTACCGATAAAATAACCTCCGCATTCTGCTCATTGGCTGGATCAAAAAGACCTTCAAAAGTACTGTTTAATGAATAGCCAGAGATGTTTTTGGCCGTTGACAAGGCCTTGTCATAATCTTTAAAGTAAAGATAATAACGCATTAAAAGTGCTTGTGCAGCGCCTTTGGTAGCTTTACCATATTCGCCACCAGAATAAGCATCTGGCAACATGCCAATCACGGCATTCAGTTCGGTTTCAATAAACGTGCGAATCACTTCTTGTGAATCTCTTGGCACTTTAGCTTCTTCAGGTGTAGCAAAGTTTTGAGTTATTAATGGCACATTACCATAACTTGTGGTAAGGATATAGTATTTATAAGCACGAATAAAACGAACTTGAGCCTTATAAATTTCTCGATCTGCTTCTGACACGGCAGTAGCGTTATCCACATTGGCTAAAAACTCGTTACATCTGTTGATGGTTCCAAAACCGTAGTAGGAAGCGCCTGCATCGGCCGCTGAAAGTTTACCATTTCCAATGTTTGTCCAGCCTTCCCAAGGGAAGTTATTGTAGGCGTTATCTGATCCAGCATCACGATACATAAGATCTCCTCCACTGGCGAAGCCGTTATAACAACCCGTCAAAGCTAAATCTAAATCTTTCTTTGATTTCCAAAAAGTGGTCGGCGAAAGCGCGTCATTGGGTGCTGTATCTAGGAAAGAATCGTCACAAGCGCTAAAGGCAACCACGATTCCTAATAAGTATATTAATTTTTTCATCTTGTACTATATATTAAAAAGTTAAATTAACTCCGATTGAATTCGTCATCACAACAGGATAGCTACTACCCCGTCCTGATGGTGCTTCTGGATCCCATCCTTTAAGATAATTACTTATCGTAAACAGGTTTTGAGCACTGTAATAAAATCTTAGTTTTTTAATGCCCCAATTGTCTAAAGTTTCACTTGGAATGGTGTAACCTAACTGCAAATTCTTCATTCTTAAATAGTCTGTGCTTCTTAACCAGTAACTTGTGGTTGAATTTTGAGGCATACTTGGGCCATTAATGCCGTCAATAAGACGAGGCACGCTAGTGTTTGGATTTTCTGGAGTCCAACGGTCTAACCAAATAGCTGATGGTTTTTGACCATCACCGTTAACGCCACCAATGGCGTCAAAATCCATATAACCTTTACCTCCTGTGGCACCTTGGAATAGGGCTTGTAAATCAAAATTCATAAACCCTACACTCATATTGATACCAAAGTTGAAGTTAGGTGTTGAATTTCCTAACAACACGCGGTCGTCAGCATCCACTTTACCATCACCGTTGGTGTCTACGTAACGTAAGTCGCCCGGTTTGATTTGGTTACCGTAAATGGTGTTCTTTGGATAAGCGTCAATGTCCGCTTGGCTTTGGTGTAAACCGTCAGTTTTATAGCCGTACCAAGAGTCAAGAGACTCTCCTAATCTACGTATTTGGCGTCCACTAATTATTTGAGTGGTACCAGCTAATTGCACCAGTTCGTTTTGGTTATAAGCCATATTTCCACCAAAGCTGAAATCTACCTCGCCAAAAGTATCTCTGTAGTTTGCACTCACCTCAATACCCTTGTTGTCTAACTTTCCTACGTTGTCAAAAAAGTTACCTAAAGCGAATTCATTTGGCGCAGGAACTTGCATGATAATGCCTTCCGTTTCTTTTTTATAAAGATCAATGGTCAAATCTATTTTACTAAATAAACGGGCGTCAATTCCAATTCCATAACTGGTTGTTTTCTCCCAGATTAATGCCGCATTTTTTGCATTTGTCACTGCCGCTCCTGGTTGGATGGTGCTGTTGAAAGGATAATTTTGTCCAAGTCCTAAAGTAGGAATGGTAGGATAGTAATCGTTTAATGCATCTTGGTTACCCAATTGTCCCCATGACGCTCTCACTTTCAAATCGTTGATTGCATTTTTAGCGCCTTCAAAGAACGCTTCTTCAGAAATTCTCCATCCTGCAGAGAATGATGGGAATACACCCACTCTGTTATCTTCAGCAAAACGAGAAGAAGCATCTGATCTTACGTTAGCTTCAAATAAATAGCGTCCCATATAATCGTAATTGATACGTCCAAAAAATGACACCATATTCAATTCACGGGTGTACCCACTATTTCTCATCCCACTAGAAGAACCAGCATCTAAATTAGGTAGTTCAGTGCTAGGGAAATTTTCGCGATAAGCTGTGGTTTGTTTAAAATCATAGGACTCAGCGTGATAGCCGGCAAGAACTGCAATATTGTGCACATCATTGAAGGATTTGAAATAGTTGGCTGTTAAATCAAATGTGTTACGGGTAGAGTTATTTATAATTTCAGTCAACTTTGTCGGCCCGTGATATTTATTAGGATTATATTGAAGTTCCTTATTCATTTCTGAATTTGCATCATTCACATTCCTGTGAGAAACTAAGGCTTTAACGTTCAGGCCTTCAATAATGTCCACTTGTACCGACCCAATCCCTACAAATGTTTTGCGTAAATAGTTGACTTGAGGACCAAGATCCATCCAGGCAATTGGGTTACCATCTGAAATGGTACTGTAAGTACCATCTTCATTTTTGTAAGGAATCCACGGTGCAATTCTGTTGGTTTGTCTGATAATTTGGTCTAATCCTCCACCTACATAAGGGTTGTTTGGTGCTTCACGATCCATTTGGGTATAAGACAAATTCATATTGGTGGTCAACCACTTTTTAGGTGTAACGGTAAGATTTAAACGCGCGTTATACTCGTTTTTACCAGTATGCTGAATAACACCTTCTTGTTTTTGATGGTTGACAGAAGCACGGTATTTCGTGTATTCTGAACCGCCAGAAACACCTAGATTATTAGTAATAAGGAAACCTGAACCTTGGTATAAAAGATCTAACCAATCGGTGTTAGGGTGGCCAAATGGATCTGTACCATTTCTGAAAAGTTCTATGTCAGCATCCGTAAATTTTGGTGCTTTGCCATTATTAACGAGAGCTTCGTTGTATAAACGGGCATAATCATACGATCCTAAATACTCAGGCAATTGTGTTGGCGATTGCCAGCCCACATCGGTAGTGTAATTTACGGTAGGTTCTCCAGATTTACCAGTTTTTGTAGTGATTAAGATCACACCATTGGCCGCTTTTGAACCGTAAATAGCCGCTGATGCCGCATCTTTAAGTACAGAAATACTAGCGATGTCATTGGCTTGCACGTCGTTTAACGAGCCTTCCACACCGTCAATCAAAACCATAGGCGACGCTTGGTTTAGAGTACCTGTACCACGAATACGGATGTTCCCACCGTCAGCGCCAGGCTGACCTGTTTGTTGATTTACGGAAACTCCTGGTAATAATCCGGCAAGTCCTGCAGAGACGTTGGTAATAGGTCTGCTTTCAAGCATTTCCCCACTTACAGTTGCCACAGACCCGGTAAGATTGACCTTTTTCTGAGTACCATATCCTACAATAACCACCTCATCCAAAGCAGAGGCGCTTTCTTCGAGTTGTACGTTGATGGTTGATTGGCTATTAACAGCAATTTCCTTAGTGGTAAAACCCATATAAGAAATCACTAGGGTTGCATTGGCATTGGCTACTGAAAGCGTAAAGTTACCGTCAAAATCGGTTTGCACACCATTGGTGGTGCCTTTTTCAACAACACTAGCTCCAGGTAATCCTGCCCCGTAGTTATCAGTAACATTTCCTTTTATTTCATGCTGTGGCTTAATGGGAGATTCCCCAATGATTACAATATCTGCACTGTTTGAGTATACATGAGTGGAAGAAAGACTGAATACTGAAGTGCAAAAGAGAAATATAAACGTTCTCAATTGATAGAGTTCTTTCCGTTTATGGAAGGAGTTTTTGGTGGTTTGTATTTTCATAAATTGATATGTTAATTAATTTTCATGGTTATTTATTTTAATAGGTATCCTTAATCCAATTGTAAGGCTTGCGTTTCACCCACATGCCTCTTGTAAAATCTGGAATTTCCTGAGGTGCTCCATTATTTTCTATAGACGCTTCCGATAGTGGCGTGATTGCACTCCATGCTGCGGCATCATAAGCATCCATTGGCGGTGCAATGTTCTCTTTAGCTGATTCTATAAACGAATTCAACACGAAAAAGTCCATTCCACCATGTCCTGCATCCGTTGCCATCTTTCCGTATTTTTTCCATAATGGATGGTCATATTTCTCAAGCCATTCCGTGGCAACATCCCAACGGTGTGGTTTTGATTGGCCTTCCACATAAATTCGGTTTCCATCATCTTCCCATAATCCATTAGCACCTTGCACTCTAAATCCTAAGGAATAAGGTCTTGGTAAATTAACATCGTGAGTAATAATGATAGTTTCGCCATTCGTGGTTTCAACGGTAGTAGTAATCACATCGCCTTGCTTGAATTTCAATTTGGCATTCGGATGGTCTTTGCCGCCGTTTTCAACAATATAATTATGTAAACCGATGCCTTTTGAGGCATTGGAAGTTAATGACATCAAGCGATTACCTCTGTTGATATCGCACATGGCCGCAATTGGACCAATTCCGTGTGTTGGATAAACGTCAGCATTTCTCAAAAGGGAATGTTGTGTGCGCCATGCCGATTCAGATATACCTTTATCTCCAAATTCAACACCTTTACCATAAGCTGTTTTACCGTCGTTGAATTTCACGCCGCGTAAATCATGCTGATAGCCACATCTAAAATGTACCAACTCACCAAAAACATCTTGTTTTACCATATTTAATACAGCAAGCACATCGCGACGGTAGTTTACGTTTTCAAGAATCATTAAGTGCGATCCTGTTTGTTCGTGAGTATTAACCAAGTCCCAGCACTCTTCCAAGGTATTCGCTGCAGAAACTTCAAGGCCCGTATATTTACCAGCTTTCATGGAATCTACTGCCATTCTTGTGTGCCATAGCCAAGGTGTAGAAATGACCACCGCATCCACATCTTTTAAATTCAAGAGGTTCAGATAATCCTTATCAGATTTACTAAAAACCTGAGGTTTTGCAAAGCCTGCATCCTTGATCATTTTTAATGCAATTGCAATCCTAGCAGGATCGGTATCACATATCGCAGTAATTTCAGTATCCTTTCTAAGTAAGGCATTATTTAAATGGTTACAACCTCTTAGACCTACGCCTATAAAAGCCATTTTTAATTTTTGCTTGGAGGAACCTAATAGCGCGCCAAACGACATATTAGGAAGCATCACTAAACCCGCACCTGCGAGCGCCGTCTTTTTTACAAAATCTCTTCTTGAACTCATGTTTTCTTATTGTTAACGATTCGTTAAATAATCTCGTTCTCAAATTTGACACATAACTCATGTTTTGGGGTCGAGATTTTAGGCGTTTTGGGAGATTTTCAATGCAATGACGAAATACTACTCCTTTTTGACGAATATTTACTTGCAGTTCATGTATTCGCTTCTATGGCAAGTATTCTACCTTCTATTTTATTAATATCTTTACCATAATTAATCAGTTTCTTTTTAGGAGTTATCTATTTACTTCAGAGAATAACTCTACAAATAATTTGTTTTATGTTTAAATTGAAGCAGTACCCTATTACCCTTTGTTTTTTTATAACCTTTATTACCGCTACGATAGCGCAACATCACGTCAACTTTACGCACCTCTCCCCGTCTTCCGACAATAGAAGCATTGCCGTAAGCAAGACCATACAAGACGTTTTCGGGAATATTTGGATGGTTCAAAAAGGAGACCTTTACCTCTACGACGGCTACAATTACAAATTCATTGACAACCAAACTATTTTCCCTAACGCTGAAGAGTATCAATCCATAAAAGATATCCTCATTGATGATCTTAAAAATATATGGGTGGTTTCTGACGGTGGTCTATTAACCCAATACAATCACGTCAAAGGAATTTTTGAGGATCTCACGCCGCTCCTAAAAAACAAAAATGTCAGCGTGATCACTTCACACCATAAAAAGGTCTGGCTGGCAACAAAAGATGGAAGTATTTACGCTTATACCAATTCTAAAATGGAACCCATTACCACACTACCAGGATGGGATGCCAAAACACAGAACATTGCAGATATCGCGGTGGGACAAAACGACGACGTTTTTATAAGTACGGGAAATGGGAATATTATAGCCTATATATCGTCTTCAAAAACAATGGAAAATCTGGTAGCTCCATTTAACAATTATCCTGAAAACTTAAAATTAACTACAGATGCCTACAATAGGCTATGGATCGGCACAGAAACCAAAGGTCTCTTTCTGTATGATATCAACAGGAAAGAATTTATTCAAGATTCGTTTTTTAAAGGAAACATCCATAACATTAAAAGTGAGCTATTTTTAAATCTTTATTGCGACAGCAACGACTTTTTGTGGGCAGGAACCGACGGCGGGGGCTTGTATAAAGTAAATTTAACTACGGGACAAGTGCGGTTGTTTACCAAACTACCTCGCAGTGAGTTTTCATTAAGCAGCAACACGATCATACACGTCAATGAAGATAATCATCAAAACATTTGGATCGTGCCCAATTACGGCAACTTGAACATTTTGCCCAATGCCGACAACAATATCGACTACCACGAAGGATCAGAGAATCAAACGCCCAATAGAATATTGAGCATTCTTAAAAGCTCTGACAATGTATTATGGGCAGGAACAGACGGATCAGGACTCACTAAAATCAGTTTTAATGCCGACGGAAGTACTCATGAAAAGCAGTTTTTCAATGACTTTAGCACCAACAAAGGTTTTTACGTTCAAACCATTGCCGAAGATAATAAAGGCAATATTTGGTTTGGCACCTATAAAAATGGCCTGTGGATTTACAACTCCAAAAAGGATGAGTTTCGCGCAGTGCCTGTAATAAGCCTCAAAAACCAAAATGCAACCGATGTCCGAACCATTTATAAAGATAAAAAAGGACGTCTTTGGGTAGGCAGCAACACCTGTTTAAATATCTACTCTGACAATCTAGAACTTTTAGCCTCTTTTGAATACAATAAAAACAGCTTAAAAGGCACCATTGTTGAAAGCATTATGGAGACCCAAAATGGCATGATCTGGTTAGGGATTTATGAGGGTGGATTATTTCAATTCAATGAAAATCACACCCACTTATCTGCCTCAACATTTGTTGATTTTTCCATTCTCAACGACAATTTAGATCGGCTAAAAGGCGTAAAATATATTTCAGAAGGCACTTATAATAGCTTATGGCTCATAGACCATAGCGGGAAATTATTAAAATACGACACAAAAAATAATATATTTTCTTCATTTGAGGATTTAAAGAGTATTTCGAATCGCAATTTAGCGGCGGTCATCAATACGGGCAATGACAATTTATGGATCAGCTCCAATAACGGGATTGTCAACTTCAATACGAGAGACTCTATCATAAAAACCTACTATATAACTGACGGACTTCAGGACAATAATTTTTTGTCACGAAGTGCCTTTAAGGATTATAAAGGCATGTTATATTTTGGAGGCGCAAAAGGCCTTAATTATTTCTACCCTAAAGATTTGTATAAAAAAGAATCACATCCCATTTTACAAATCAACATGATTAAGGTGCTGAACCAACCCGTTGAAGTTTTATTGCCCGAACAGGTAAGCTCCGGAATTGAGAATGTACAGTCCTTGAATTTAAAATACAATGAATCTTCATTTTCCATTCGCTTTGCGGCTTTGGACAACATCTTATATCCAAAACATTTTTACGCCTATCGACTCAAAGGTTTTGACAAAGATTGGATCAATAGCCATCTTGAACGCTCGGCAACCTACACCAATATCCCTGCTGGCACCTATACGTTTGAAGTTAAAGCTGGCACCAGGGATAACGTTTGGGACATCCCTACAAAAAGCATCACGATCGTTATTGAACAACCCTTTTGGAACAAACCCATTGCCTGGATACTATACCTCTGCTTTTTTTCTTTGATGGTTTATGGCGCCAGACGTTGGTACGCTTTAAAAAAGAATTTGCTCGTTGAACGTCTCAGCCGTAAAAACGAAAATGAACTGAATAAGATGAAAATGAACTTTTTCGCAAAAATGTCTCATGAAATCCAAACGCCTCTAACCTTAATTTTAGGCCCTATTGATGACATGATACGAAATGCTGAAAAGAACGGAAATTTACTTTTAAAACAACGTCTTAACATCATCGCCTACAACACCAAACGACTTTCTAAAATAGCTTATGAACTGACTTTGGTCCGTAATAAGGAGTTGGATAAATTAAGGCTGATGGTCACGAAATCCAATCTCTATAAAAATATTGAGGAAATTTCCCAATCATTTAAAGAGCTCGCCAGACGAAAAAACATAGACTTTACGGTGATCTGTCCTAAGGATTTAACGGATGCTTGGTATGACAAAGAAAAAATAGAGCACGTCATTTATAACCTGCTCTCCAACGCTTTTAAATTTACGCCCAAAGAAGGCAATATTGTACTAACCGTCACTCCGATCAATTCAAAACAAATGATCATGCTCTCAGTGGCTAACTCGGGCTCAGGAATTCCAAAAGAAGAATTAAATACGATTTTTGAACTCTTTTATCAATCCACCACTGGAAAGAAAAACAAAGGAACAGGTATCGGTTTGGCGCTTACCAAAGAACTTATAGATTTACATAAAGGAAAAATTGAAGTGGAATCCTCTCCCATGGATGGCACCACATTTACCATTACTTTCCCAATCCACGAGGAAGCTTATACCGATTCAGAAAGAGTCACGGCCGACTATGAAGAGAATTCCACTGAATTCCAATTAGAAAACCTAATTGTACCACAAGCATACCTGAACCCAAAAGTCTTGAATAAAACGATCCTTATCGTGGAAGACACGTTGGACTTACAAATCTTCTTGAAAGAACTCTTACAGGAGCATTACAATATTATTTTAGCCGAAAACGGCATTGAAGGCTATCATTACGCCAAAAGCAATATTCCAGACTTGATTTTAAGCGATATTATGATGCCCGAATTGGACGGCATCGAAATGTGCAAAAAACTGCAGGACGATCAGCTTACAAAACACATTCCCATTATTTTATTAACCGCCAAAAACTCGACCCATTCTAAAATAGAAGGTTTAAAATCGGGCGCCATCGAATACATTAACAAACCGTTCAACACGAATGAACTGCTGTTAAAAATTCAGAACATTCTGATCGCCAAAGACCATATCATCTCCAAATACCGAAAAGAAGTTATTTCAAGCCCCGAAGTCTCCTTGGAAAAATCGCAAGACGAAATTTTCCTTGAGAATTTAGTAGCCAACATCAACTTACGATTGGAAGATGCTGATTTCAAAATTGACGAACTGGCTATCCCTTTAAACATGAGCTATTCCAGCATGTATAGAAAATGCCAATTTCTTACAGGCAAAAGTTTAGTTGATTTTGTAAGGTTATTGCGATTGAAGAAAGCCGCCATTCTCATTACCAAACAAGGTTACACAATTTCAGAAGCCGCTTTTATGAGCGGATTTAATGATCCTAAGTATTTTTCAAAATGCTTTAAAAAAGAATTCCAAAAGAGTCCAGCCGACTTTAAGAAGGAAGCTCAAAAGCATGGCGTTGATGAGTATTTAGCCAAGTATGAAGTAAGTTCGTTTACATAGGATTTCGCCTGTAAAGTGGCCGTTTGAACGCCCTCAATTTCAAACCTGTCGGCATAAAATTATATCAAACACATTTCACAATCAACAAATCGAAATGAGTTAAAATTTCCACTTGTCCGATCAGACTATGGCCTAAATTTCAATTAATTTAGGCGGAAATAAAAAACAATGCCAGAACTACCAGAAGTCGAAGGTTACAAAGTTTATATAGACAATACCGCGCTCCATAAAAAAATTACCGCCTTTGAATGTCGCGAAAACCGACTGCTTAAAAAATCAAAATCAGATTTTGAAGCCAATCTTATTAACCAAGAGATCACCGCAACCGAACGGATCGGAAAGTATTTATTTATAAAGACTTCAGGCAAAAAAGTATTGGTCATGCATTTCGGCATGACCGGGAAACCTACCTATTATAGAGCCAAAGAAGACCGTCCAAAATACGGCCATATTGTGCTCACTTTTGAAAATG
Source organism: Gelidibacter sp. (assembly GCF_053579655.1). Lineage (NCBI taxonomy): Bacteria > Pseudomonadati > Bacteroidota > Flavobacteriia > Flavobacteriales > Flavobacteriaceae > Gelidibacter > Gelidibacter sp. Next base: position 35,397 of record NZ_JBMDWE010000028.1, read on the forward strand.
GTTTTCATTTCACCTTTGAAAGTAAGCGCAAATTCGGTTGGTGGGATTTGATCGACTCAATTCCCGAATATAAAGCAGCGCACAAATTAAGCGATGACGCCAGAGACTTAAGTTTGAAAGATTTTAAAGCCTCCTTAAACAGTCGCAAAACAGCTATCAAAGCAGTGCTCATGGACCAAAGTGTCGCTGCAGGAATTGGCAATTGGATGGCCGATGAAATTTTGTACCAATCTAGAATTCATCCGGAATCGAAAGTACAAAACCTCTCCGAAAATAACATTGAGACGATTTTCAAAGCCATGAAAAAAGTGATTGAAGTGGCCCTAGAAAACGATGCCCATTACGATGATTTCCCCGAAGACTTTTTAATCCATTTTAGAAAAGAAGGTGGAATTTGCTTTCATACTGGCGCTGAAATTCAAAAAATAAAAGTGGGCGGTAGATCTACTTATTTCTCTCCTAAATATCAGAAAATGATCAAGTAATTTAAATTGAAAATTTATGGAGAATTTCAAATATTGAAATCTTTATGTTTCTTAAGAATCTTGGGAATAACACTTTTGTATGTTAGAGCATTGGTTTAAACTTTCCAACCTTTTTTGCGTGAGGGATAGAAGTGGAAAGCCCACAGCATCCCCGATATTTATCGGGGATGCGAGGACTTGTAACGGATAGCCCGACCCTTTAGGGTCACGCCCAAATAAACCGAAAAAGACTTTTATAGGCTCAAACAATAATCTTTAAACTCCCGCCCTCTTGTCTTTATCTTGAAACATCAAACTAAAAATATATCCGAAAACAAAACACGAAGCAACACCGAAAAACGAGTACATTAAAAAGCTAATCTCAGTAAAGGCGCTGATGTACCAAATGACTAAGGCACTTACCACCAAGCCCATCAAGGTTCCTTTGGCATTGGCTTTTTTGGTCAGCATTCCCAAAAGGAACATCCCACCTAAACCGCCTGTAAAAAGTCCCAAGAAACGATAGAATTGATCCCAAAGTGATTTAATGTTGCTACCTGCCATCCAAAGCGCCAAAAGCACGCCAAGAATACCAGTAACCATCGTAGCGATCCTTGCAATTCGCAATAACTTTTTATCATCTACTTTAGGCTTATAGTGCAAATGGAAATCATTACAATACGCCGTGGATACAGAATTTAAACTACTACTAATGCTCGACATGGCGGCCGAGAAAATTCCCGCCACCAACAAACCTGAAACGCCTATTGGCAATTCCCGTACAATATACCACGGAAAAATAGAGTCGTTATTGGAAATGGCCGGCGATAATTTGCTAGGCATTTCAGAATAAAACATGAATAACAAGGTTCCGATACCAAAAAAGATAATCGTTGCTGGCAGAGTCAATACGGCATTGGTATATAAGGTTTTTTGAGAATCCTTAACGCTAGAACTTGTTAAATACCGTTGCACAATGGTTTGATCCGTACCTTGAGTAACCATGGCCGAGGCCAATCCGCCAATAAACACCACCCAAAACGTAGATTCGGTAAAGTTGAAATCAAAATTGGCAATATTGAATTTATCGCGATCCGAAGCATAAGATATCATATCGCCAAACGAAGCTTCCGTGTGCATCATGATCCATACCACGGCTACAATACTACCGCCCAAAAGCACGACCACTTGCATCACATCGGTCCAAACCACGGCTTCAATTCCTCCAAACGTCGTGTAGAATACACAAAGTACGCCCATGATTAAAATACTGGTCTCCACAGGAATTCCCGTGACAATGGAGATGGCCAACGAAGGCAGCAACAACACAATCCCAATGCGTCCTAATTGAAACAAGATAAAAGACAAACTTCCAAAAGCACGCGCGGTATAATTGAAGCGATCTTCCAAATATTCATAAGCTGTTTTTATTTTCAGTTTATTAAAGAAGGGAATAAAAATAAAGGCGATGACAGGGGTAATTAGAATGGCTGTAATATTGAGCATGAAAAAGGACCAATCCGTCACAAAAGATTTGGCCGGAATCGCCATAAACGTAATGGCACTGAGCAAAGTTCCAAAAACACTTAAGCCAGACGCCCACCACGGGATGCGACCGCCACCTGTAAAGTAGTCTTCAGTAGAGTTCTGTTTGCGAGCAAAATAAAGCCCAATCAATACCGATATCAATAAGTACACAACAAGAACCGTATAATTAAGAAATCCGAACGGGTGTGCGGCATCAGCAATTTTGAAGGATTCTACGGCAGCCGTACGAATGCCAGGCGACACTTCACCGGAAACGATCAGAAAATCATTGCCATCTTTAAATGAAAGTGCTGTAACTGGAATCTCAGAGTCTAAACTCGCATACACAAACCACTGTTTAGTAATAGTATTATAAGCCAAAATATCCTTTGAAAATCCAGGATGGTTGTTTAAAATAGCGTCTCTTCTGGAGGTTAATGCCGTTGCAGTAGCCTCGTCTGGCATTTTGCCCATATCTAAGGCAATCGTTTCCAATTCATCAAAAAGCACTGCATCGCTACCGCCATAAACCATGATGTGCATGGAACCCATCACTTCAGCCGAAGCCCCCATCAATACTCGAGGTTGACCCTCTATAAGCAAATCCCCTTCATCATTCCAGGTTTGTTTTTTAAAATCGTAGGTCAGATAATTGGTTAGGGTTTCTGATTTTTGTCCGGCCACTTCATGGCGTCCACCAATGACAAATAACTTTTGATTGGTCTGTGTTTCCTGAACCGCCGTGGTATGTAGCGCTCTTGGCAAGCCGGGGAAATCAGCTAATTTCTCCCAATTTTTCGCATCCTTTAAAGCCAATCTATAAAATGAATTCGTGCTGCGTTGACCATTCGAACCGCCTACCAGATACACAAATCCGTCAGCGATGACTGCCGAAGAAAAACCCAACGGTTCTGGAAGTTTCGGATATTCAGTAATCTCAACATCTTTAGTCACACTATTATATGAGATCAACCATACAACATCACTTGTGAGCGCTTCATTATTACCACCCATGCACAAGACCCCGTTTTCAGTGGAAACCGATGCCGAGTAGCCTAATGGCATTTGCAATTGTTTTGCCGAGATACGCCATTGGCCATTTTCAAAAATATAAATGGCTTTGCTCCATACTTTTTTACCACCTTCCCAAGGCAAGCCTTCTGGAAAGTTAGCACCGCCAGCAGCTATCAAAACCCCATTATGAGCGCCGCCTAACATTCCCGCATAACCAAGCGATTCGGTAGCACCCTTTTGTGCAGGCAAATTAGGAAGATTCTTTACATCGAGTTTAGAGATTTCCTGTCCAAAAGATGGCATGCAGATTAAAAATAGCACCAATAAAATGGCCGTCTTCTTAATTATTTTCATATTACAAACTTTATGTTATAAAACTGGTTGGTTTAATTTGCCTTCCGATTAAAATTCCGTCATTTTTGTGTTACCACTAAACTATTGAAAAATCAAAAAAGCGATTGAAATATAAAACTTATCTCGCTAAGTTAAGAAAATATGACTATTTGTATTATGTATAACATATTAATTTCTAAATTTGTTATACACATCTTTTTAAGTCAAGCAAAAACACATATAATGGCCTGTCCACGTTTTAAATACAATAAGATTTATGCGCTGTTCATTCTCGCAATTTTTCTTCAATCCTGTGCTTCCGTCGATGCGCCAAAACCGATAGGACCGCTTCCCACTGCCCAACAGATGGCATGGCAAGAAATGGAGCTTTACGGTTTTATCCATTTTAGCATTAACACGTTTACGGATGATGAATGGGGTTACGGCAACAAGTCTCCCGAGTTGTTCAATCCCACCGAAATGAATGTCCGTCAATGGGCCAGAATTGCCAAGGAAGCAGGCATGAAAGGTTTGATTTTAACTGATAAACATCACGACGGCTTTTGTTTATGGCCTTCAGAATACACGGATTATTCCGTAAAAAATTCTCCCTACAAAAACGGCAAAGGCGATGTTGTTAGAGAATTGGCTGACGCTTGTAAAGAATACGGACTCAAAATGGGCATCTACCTTTCGCCTTGGGACCGAAACAACGCCGATTATGGTAAACCAGAATACATTACCTATTTCAGAAATCAGTTGACCGAATTATTGACCAATTATGGCGATATATTTGAAGTCTGGTTTGATGGCGCCAACGGTGGCGACGGTTATTATGGTGGTGCTCATGAGGTGCGCACCGTCGATAAAAAAACCTATTATGATTGGGAAAACACCAACGCTTTAATTCGAAAACTCCAACCAAATGCTATTATTTGGAGTGATAATGGTCCTGATGCACGTTGGGTGGGCAACGAACATGGTTTTGCTTACGAAACCACCTGGTCGCCTTTATTAAGAGATTCCATTTATGGAGGCATGCCCGAATATGCCGAAAAATATTCCATGGGTCAAGAAAACGGAACCCATTGGGTCCCTGCAGAAGCCGATGTGTCCATCCGTCCGGGTTGGTACTATCACAAATCTGAAGATAACAAGGTCAAAACCTTGAAGGAATTATTAGACATCTACTATAAATCAGTTGGTCAGAATAGCACACTTTTATTAAACCTTCCTGTGGATAGAAGAGGTTTGGTTCATGAAAATGACGAAAAACAACTCAAAAAATTAACCGCTCAACTCAAAGAAGATTTTGCAAATAATTTAGCTTTAAAATCGAAAACTTCCGCCAATCATGTCCGTGGCAATTCTACTAAATACAACGCTAGTAATGCCGTGGATGGCGATAAAAACACCTATTGGACCACGGATGACAACGTTACGAAAGCTTCTATTACGATAGATTTTGCGAAACCAACACTATTCAACAGATTCTTGGTTCAAGAATACATTCCGCTAGGACAACGTGTGAAGCAATTTTCATTGGAAGCTGAAGTGGATGGAAAATGGGAAACGATCGACAACCAAACCACCATAGGTTACAAACGCATTTTAAGGTTGGAGGATATCACAGCAACCAAAATCAGACTCAACATTGAAGATACCAAAGGCAGTCCACTCATTTCAAACATTGGGGTTTACCATGCGCCATTAGTGGTTGATGTTCCAACAATAAGCAGAACTAAGCAAGGCGAAGTAAGCTTACTGACGCCCGAACAAGGACTCACTGTGTATTATACTTTAAATGGCGAAGAGCCCACAACGGCATCTTCAAAATATTCAGAGCCATTTCTAATTGAACAACCAACAGTTATTAAAGTGTTTTCAATCGATCCTGAAACTCAACGTCAAAGTGATATCATTACCGAAAGTTTGGACATCAACAAAAGTCTTTGGAAAATATCTAGTGCAAACGGTTCAATCATCACAGAAGAAGCTATTGACGATAATCCATTAACAAACTGGTCTGCCAACAAAAAGTTGCTTTCTGATTATAAAATCGATTTGGGCAAAACAACCACCATAAAAGGTTTTACCTACACCCCGAGTCAAGACCGATGGGTTTCCGGTGTGATTACACATTATAGTTTTTATGGCAGTATGGATGGTAAAAATTGGACAAAATTATCTGAAGGCGAGTTTTCAAACATCATCTCAAATCCGATGCAACAAAAAGTCATGCTCCCAAAAACGGCTTCAGTAAAATACATCCGATTGATGGCCGATAAAATCATGAATGATAAAGATCAAGTGCTTATCGCTGAGATTGGCGTTATCACGCAATAAACCTTTAAATAATTTAACAACTTGAATCCTATGAGAATTTCATTAGCCTTAGTGGTCTCCTTTTTGTTTTTGGCTTGTAACAATCCGAACAAATACCATCTGAATGCCACGTCAGATTATCAAATCATTCCACAGCCAGTGTCTTTAGAAATGCAATCGGGCAGATTTTTAGTAAATTCAAACACGAAGGTTTCTGCTGCATCAGATTTAGAAAATGAGGGCGAATATTTAGCGGATATGCTCAGTCATCTCAGCAAATCAACGGTCGGTTTTAAAGAAGATTCTTCGGGAAATATCCAATTAAAAATTGATGATGCTATAGAAAATGAGGAAGGCTATGACATTTCAGTAACTTACGATAAAATTGTCATTTCAGGTAAAACATCTAAAGGTGTTTTTTATGGTATTCAAACCTTGAGACAATTGATGCCTGCTTCTATCGCACCTCAAGCTGATGTCAGTATTCCAGCCGTAACCATTAAAGACAATCCTAGATTTGCCTACAGAGGAATGCATCTGGATGTAGCACGGCATATGTTTCCTGTAGAATTCATTAAAAAATACATCGATCTCATCGCCATGCATAAAATGAACACGTTTCATTGGCATTTAACCGAAGACCAAGGCTGGCGCATCGAAATTAAAAAATATCCAAAACTCACAGAAATAGGTTCCAAAAGATATGGCACCATTATAGGACACCATCCAGGCACTGGAAATGACGAAACCGAATATGGCGGCTTTTACACGCAGGAAGAAGTGAAGGATATTGTAAAATACGCTACAGAAAGACATGTTACCGTCATTCCAGAAATCGAATTGCCAGGTCATGCCAGCGCCGCAATTGCCGCATATCCCTTTTTAAGCTGTTTCCCTGAAGAACCTACAGTGGTCACTAATAATATGGGATCAAAGGCAGGGAAATCAGTACAAGCCAACGGCACACCAAAAATTGTTCAAGAAACTTGGGGCGTTTTTGACGATGTGTTTTGCGCAGGAAATGAAGAAACCTTCCAGTTTCTTGAAGATGTATTAGCCGAAGTCATTCCGTTATTTCCATCCGCATATATTCATATTGGTGGCGATGAATGTCCAAAAGCCAATTGGAAAAGATGTCCTAATTGCCAAAAAAGAATGAAAGATAATAACTTAGCCGATGAGCATGAACTGCAAAGTTATTTCATCCAACGCATTGAAAAATATTTAAATGGCAAGGGCAAAAAAATCATTGGCTGGGATGAAATCTTGGAAGGTGGCTTGGCGCCTAATGCCACTGTGATGTCTTGGAGAGGTGAAAGCGGAGGTATAGAAGCAGCCAAACAGCACCATGATGTTATTATGACTCCGGGCCATTCGTGCTATTTTGATCATTACCAAACTGAAGATAAAGAAAACGAACCCTTGGCCATTGGCGGCAAAACAACAGTTGCCGATGTTTATGCTTATGAGCCTACTCCCAAGGAGTTAACCGATGCTGAAAACAAATACATCCTTGGTGCCCAAGCAAATGTTTGGACAGAATACATGAAAACTTCGGATTATGTAGAGTATATGATTCTACCACGCATGACGGCCCTATCGGAAGTCGTATGGTCGTCAAAAGAAAATAGGGATTTTGAGGATTTTAAAACGCGTCTAAACACCATGAGAAAGCGCTATGACGCCATGGGATTGAATTACGCTAAACATATTTTTGAAGCCCCATCAGACCTTCCAAAAGAAACTAAATAATGAAGAAAACACTTCTAATTTTACTTTTAAACCTTATTTGCTTTAGTACATTTTCGCAAGCAGAAATTACTGAAAACGAGATCAAAGACCATATCGTATTCTTGGCATCAGAAAAAAATGCCGGTCGTTATCCTGGGACTAAAGCCAACCGGGACGTTGTCAAATACATTATTAAAGATTTCAAAAAACAAGGCCTTCTTCCTTTGGAAAAAAGCTATCAGCAGAAATTTAAAGCACGTTTACGCGTAGACCAAGGAGAACCTGAAAAGCGCCTCGCTAAAACTTCCAATGTGGTAGCTTATTTAGAAGGTAATGATCCTGTATTGAAAAATGAATACATCATTTTAGGTGCACATTACGATCATTTGGGAATGGGTGGCCCTTCGTCAAAATCAGATCAGAGAAACACCGTATATTACGGCGCCGATGATAATGCCAGTGGCACCGCCGCACTTATAGAAATTGCGGAGAAAGTGGCCGCCAATAAACACGACTTAAAGCGCAGCGTCATTTTTATAGCTTTTGGCGCTGAAGAACAAGGCCTATTGGGAAGTCAATATTTTGTGGATAACCCGTTAGTACCACTTTCACAGATCAAACTGATGATCAATATGGATATGGTGGGCCGTTTAAATGAAGCGAATCATGTGTATATGAACGGAGCAGGCACCTTTCCTAATGGTGTGGAATTTATGCAAAATCTGGGAGATTCCTTAAACTTAACGCCTGTGGTTCACGCGGGTTCTGTCGGAGGTTCCGACCATGTATCCTTTTACAAAGCCGGACTTTCCGTTTTAGGCATCCATACGGGCGCACATCCACAATACCATCTGCCGGAAGATATTGCCGATTTGATAAACTTTCCAGGACAGAAAAAAGTCAGCGATTATATTTATGCCGCTTTAATGGCATTTGCAACGACGGATTATAAAATGGAATTTATTCCGCAAGATTAAAAATTAAAATGTTAACTACTAAACACTAAAAATGAGACTCATTCCAATTGCTTTGATAGCACTCCTAACTTTAACGAATTGTGAAGAAAAGACCAGGTCATTTTCATCTTCTGAAATTGCACTGCTTCCAAAACCAGCTTCTTTAGATTTAAATGAAGGCTCTTTTGCCATTACTGACGGGCAACAAATTTTCGCAGATCTTGACGAACAGCAAAACGCCGCCGCGGATTTTCAAGCTTATATTACAAAAACTGCCGGATTTAAATCTTCCGTAGTTAAAAGTTATGGTCCTTCTATCAGTTTTGAGAAAAAGGAAGATCTTGGCCCAGAAGCCTACGAATTAGTGGTATCGCCAAAAAAAATAAGCATTTTAGCAAATGACGCAGCAGGCTATTATTATGGCGTTCAAACCTTGATGCAGTTAGTAACAGCGGAAACTGCCGAGGGTTCTCAAACCACCACCTATTTAGTTCCATCGGTACGCATCCAAGACAGTCCACGTTTTGCATGGCGTGCGTTCATGCTTGACGAGTCCCGCTACTTTCATGGCGAGGCCTTTGTAAAACAATTGCTTGATCAAATGTCATTGTTAAAAATGAACACGTTCCATTGGCACTTAATTGACGATGCCGGATGGCGTGTTGAAATCAAAAAATATCCTTTATTGACTGAAGTTGGTGCGTTCAGAAAAGACTCAGAAATCGGCACTTGGAAAAGTGGCAAAACTTCTGGCGAACCACATGGTGGATTCTATACTCAGGAGCAAATAAAAGACATCGTTGCTTACGCTGCAGCTCGAAATATTAATATCGTTCCTGAATTTGAAATGCCAGGACATTCCAGTGCGGCCATTGCAGCCTATTCATGGTTAGGAACTCTCGGTAAAGAAATAGAAGTTCCCGTTCAATTTGGACGTTTGTATGACAATTATGACGTTACGAAACCAGAAGTCATCACTTTTATTAAAGATGTATTAAATGAATTATTTGAAATATTTCCATCGGAAGTCATTCATATTGGTGGCGATGAAGTAGGATACGAAGTTTGGGAAAAATCAGCTTCGGTTCAAAAATACATGAAGGCACACAATATTAATTCGCCAGCCGATTTACAGATTGATTTTACCAATAAAATTTCTCAATACATTGAAGAGAATGGTCGCCGCATGATGGGATGGAATGAAATTTTAGGAAAAAACATTCATTCCGATTTTGCTGAAAAGAAAACTGACAAAGAAGCCGAAACTGAGCTGGCTAAAAATGTGATCGTTCATTTCTGGAAAGGCGATTTGGAATTATTAACCGACGCTGCTCAAAATGGCTATGCTATTGTGAACTCTTTACATAGCAGTACTTATTTGGATTATAGCTATTCCTCCATCCCTTTGGAAAAAGCCTATGCTTTTAACCCAATTCCTGAAGGTTTGGATGCGAAATTCCACAAAAATATTTATGGTTTAGGTTGCCAAATGTGGAGCGAATGGACACCAACCAATGCCGATGTGGAGCGTCAAGCATTTCCAAGAATCGCGGCTTATGCCGAAGTAGGTTGGACAACACTTGAAAATAAAGATTATGACAGCTTTAAAGTCGCTCTTAAAAAAATGGAAAAACATTGGGATACTTTAGGCATCAACTATTTTAAGGACAGTGATAAACTTGAAGCGGAATTGAAAGCACAACAAGAAACTGATTCCAAATAAGGCTATCAAAATAATGTGGTGTCCCAAACCTCACAGATTTTCCTCCAACGCTGAAGCTTCGGCGGACGAGTAAAAACCTGTGAGGTTTCTATTAAAAATAAAATCCCGAGGAAAAATGGGATGAATACAATTATAAATTCAAAACAAATGAAGCAGTACTCCATTTTATTAATGCTATTATTTATCCTTAATAGCTGCCAAACCCCATCAAAAACATTTTCGGAAGATGAGGTTTCCATCGTTCCAAAACCTTCAAAAATGACTCTTTCAGATGGCAGTTTTTCTTTTTCAAAAGACACTAAGATTTCGGTAGAAAATGAGGAACAGAAACCAGCAGCAAAATACTTGTCAGATCTGTTTGAAAATGCCGCAGGTTATGCACTTCCTATATCAGAATCCAAGAATAATGCGAGCATCGTTTTTATAAAAGATGAAACCTTAAAAGCGGAAGCCTACACTTTAGAAGTCACTCCAGAAAAAATTACGATCAAAGCCAGTGATGCTCCGGGTTATTTTTATGGCGTTCAAACTATTCGTCAATTATTGCCTCCAAGCATTGAAGTGGCCAATAGCACCTTACAAGATTGGATCATCCCAAGCATCTCCATTAATGATGAACCACGTTTTGCATGGCGCGGGATGCACATGGATTTTAGCCGTCACTTCTTCACTCTGGACGAGGTAAAAATCTTTCTAAATTATATGGCCTTATATAAGTTGAATACCTATCACATGCATTTAACGGACGATCAAGGCTGGCGTATTGAAATCAAACAATATCCGTTATTAACCGAAAAAGGCGCTTGGCGTGTGGAAAGTTCCCATGACATCAATTGCAATGAATTAGCTAAAACCGATCCTTCCTACATTATTGACGAGCAACATTATCACGATCGTGATGGTCAACGTATGTACGGCGGTTTCTTTACTCAAGAAGAAATTAAAGAAATTATTGCCTATGCCGCAGAGCGCCAAATTGAAGTGATCCCAGAAATTGATATGCCTGGTCATTTCAAATCGGCCATCGATAATTATCCATATTTATCCTGTACCAACGAAGCCGGTTGGGGCGAATTGTTTTCAAGTCCAGCCTGTTTAGGGAAAGAATCCTCATATGAATTTACCAAAAATGTGCTTTCTGAAATCATTGATTTATTTCCTTCAGAATATATTCATATTGGTGGCGATGAAGTCAATATCCAATCTTGGAAAGAATGTCCACTTTGTCAAAAAGCGATTAAGGATAATAACCTAAAGAACGAACACGAATTACAATCGTTTTTCAATCACGATATCGAGGCGTTTTTAAACTCCAAAGGAAAACGCATGATGGGTTGGGATGAAATTGTTGAAGGCGGATTATCGGATGACACGACGATGATGTGGTGGCGCAATTGGGCACCAGAAATGTTGACGAAGGCTGCCGATAATGGCAACGATATCGTCATGACACCTTGTTTCGAGTATTATTTTGACGCGCAAAACGACGTGACACCGTTTGATAAAGTGTATAACTACGAACCGATTCCTGAAGCCTTTACCGACAATCAGGCCAAACACATTTTAGGCGTTCAAGCTAACTTATGGTCGGAAATGATTCCGAATTTCAAGCGCCTACAATATATGGCGTTCCCAAGAATGCTCGCCTTGGCGGAAACGGCATGGACATCAAAAGAGACTAAAAATCATGACGATTTCCAAAAAAGAATGACCCTTCAATATGACCGTTTGGATGCTTTAAATATTATTTATCATATTCCATCGGTCACAGGATTTAAGGATAAAGTCGCATTTATAGATAAAGCCACAGTTTCATTAGAAGCCCCCTTAAAAGGCATGGATGTATATTACACCACTAACGGAACTGTCCCAACAAAAGACTCAAAAAAGTACACAACGCCCCTAGAGTTTACCGAAACTCTTACCTTAAACACGATTGCTTTTAGAGGCGATATCCCAAGTGACACAAGATCAGCAATCGTCGAAAAACAAACCTATTTGGAACCTTTAGATGTGAATCCAAAAACGGGAAGTATCAAACGTTGGGCAGGTATCAAACAGTTTTCAGTGGTTGATGATATTGTTTTACCAGACAATGCCGAGTTTACCTCAGTCAATGCTATTGATTTTCCGGATCACAAAGGTATTGAGCATGTGTCCGTAGTGTTTAAAGGCTATTTCTATGCGGAAGAAGAAGGTTTATTCGATTTTTCAACCAAATCTGACGACGGCAGTTTTTTATATATCGGCGATAAGTTTGTAGTTGATAACGGCGGCAACCATTCAGCCATAGAAAAAGACGGCATGGTGGCGCTCAAAAAAGGCTGGCATCCATTGACTGTGAAATTTCATGAGGCCACAGGTGGCGGTCAATTAACAGTTTGGTATACCGCTCCAAATGGCGAAAAGAAAGTTTTGGAAGGTACCGTGATTGGAGAATAAAAAAAAAACATACAGACACGAATTGCACAAATATTCACTAATTCTTGAAAATTTAAAGATTTTCTTTTTGTGATAATTAGTGAAATTCGTGTCTAAAAAAATCAAGTCTAACTAACAACAACGCATTCAATGAAACTATTATTTAAATCCCTTCTAGTTTTTTCAATCCTGTTGACTTTTGCCTGTCAAAATGAAAACAAAGATTTTGCAGTAGCTCAAACCTATGAAGAGCCACAAGATCCTGCGCCCAGCCCCGATCAGAACTGGTCTGCCGTTCCAAAAGGCTTGCAAGCATCAGTAACCTCAACGGATATTCGTTTTGTAAGGAGTGAAATTCCTAAAATCGAACAACAATCCACTTGGGAAGGCACGGCTTGGAAAGGCGAACGCACAGCAGCACAATTAGTGCTATGGAGCAATGACTCCTTAACAGAAGTAAACACAAGAATTTCAGATTTTAAATCAGATGCTGGCAACAGTTTGCCTGCTTCCATTGCAGAAATCAATTTTGTAAAATACGTCATTACTGATATTTTCGAACCAGGGTGTGGACACAGAAAACCAGAAGATTTCCCATCGTCACTAGCGGCTGATGCATTGGATCCAGTATCTTCTTATGCTATTAAAGCACAAGAAACCCGTCCGATTTGGATTACCATCAATGTGCCGTCTGATGCTAAAGCTGGAACATACAATAGCACGTTCACCATTGATGTCAAAGGACAGGAAAGCAAAACCATGGAATTCTCGATTCGAGTCATCGATAAAGTTTTGCCAGCTGTTGCCGATTGGAAATTCCATTTGGACATGTGGCAAAATCCTTATGCTGTTGCCCGTTTTCACAATGTCGATCCTTGGTCCAAAGAACATTGGGAGTTATTGAAACCGATCATGAAACGTCTTGCCGATGCCGGACAAAAAGTGATTACTGTCTCCTTAAATAAAAGACCTTGGGGCGGACAAACCTTTGACCAATTTGAAGCCATGATCGCATGGAAAAAGAAAACCGATGGCACTTGGACTTACGATTACACCATTTTTGACAATTGGGTACAAATGATGATGGATTTGGGTGTGAAAAATCAAATCAGTTGTTATTCGATGGTTCCATGGGGCAATGAATTCTACTATTTTGACGAAGCCGAAAACAAGGAGATAAAAATAGTAGCTGCACCAGGAACCGAAGCTTATGAAGCCTTATGGATTCCGTTTTTAGAACAATTTCAAGCACATGTAACTCAAAAAGGCTGGAATAAAATTACCCAAATCGCCATGGACGAACGTGGACCACAGGAAATGACCGCCATGTTAAAATTATTGAATGAACATGCACCAGAATTTGGAGTTTCTTTCGCTGACAATCATAAAAGTTATAAGCTTTATCCGGACGATTTAAAAGATATGTCCGTTGCTTTTGGGCACCCTGTAGATGAAGCAGATCTTAACATTCGAAAAGAAAACGGTTATATCAGCACGCATTATGTATGCTGCACGGACAAGTTCCCAAACACCTTTACCTTTTCGCCACCTGCAGAAGGTGTATTTATTGGCTGGTATAGCATCGCCGCCGATTTTGACGGCTTCTTACGTTGGTCGTATAATAGTTGGACTGAAAAACCATTGGAAGACTCACGATTTAGAGCGTGGCCAGCTGGCGACACGTATATCGTATATCCAGACAATCGCACTTCGATTCGCTTTGAAACGCTCAGAGAAGGGATTCAAGATGCTGAAAAGATCAGAGTTTTGAGAGAAGAGCTTCAAGCGAAAGGCATGCTTGACGAACTGGATCATTTGAATAAAGTGGTCGCACAGTTTAACGTGACTTCCAAGCCGGCAAACTTTGAAGGCATGCTCAAGGATGCCAAAAACCATCTTGATCTTTTGGCTGAAAAACTAAATTAATTAAAAAAAGGCTCTTTAAAAAAGAGCCTTTCTAATACACACTATTAACGAGATTAAAACAACAACACTTACAAACATTATTTTTATGAAAAGCTTACTTTCTGGACTATTATTTTTGACGACCTGTTTTGGTTTTGCTCAAAACCTAGCCATCAACCCTACACCACAAAAGGCAGTGATTTCCAATTATATTGACACGCCTACACAATTCAATCTGCACCATAAAAACGTAGATAAAGCCACCCAAAACTTACTTGCTACGTTTTTTAATGACACCAATACGTCCAACAAAGGATTTACGGTTAGTGTAGGAAACATCAATGATAAATTTCATAAAAAATTCCTGAAAAAAGTACCTCAAAATCCAGAAGGCTATTTTATTAATAGTAGTAATAAAAACATTACGGTTATCGGCAGAGATGCCCGTGGTACATATTACGGCGTCAGAACTTTATTAGCCTTATTAGCCTCAGATAAATTTCCGCAAGGAGAAATTATAGATTATCCAGATGTCACTGCACGAGGAACTGTTGAAGGTTTTTACGGAACGCCTTGGAGCTTTGAACACCGTGTGCGTCAAATAGATTTTTACGGCGAAAACAAGTTGAATACCTATATTTATGGCCCTAAAGACGATCCCTATCACAGTTCTCCAAATTGGAGAAAACCTTATCCTGAAGACGAAGCGATTCAATTAAAAAAATTGATTGACAGAGCCGAAATGAATCATGTCGATTTTGTTTGGGCGGTTCACCCAGGTAAAGACATTAAATGGAATGATGAAGACCGCAATGCCCTACTCCATAAATTTGAATTAATGTACGACTTAGGCATTCGTTCCTATGCGGTGTTTTTTGACGACATTTCCGGAGAAGGGACCAATCCGAAGCAACAAGCAGGGTTATTGAATTTCTTACACAACAAATTCGTAGCTGTTAAAAAAGACGTAAAACCATTAATTATGTGTCCTACGGAATATAACAAAGGCTGGTCTAACGTAGAAGGTGGTTATTTAGCAACCTTAGGCAAGGAATTAGATCCTTCCATCCGCATCATGTGGACAGGTAATACGGTGGTTTCTGATATTGATCAGCCAACAATGGAGTGGATTAATAATCAAATACAGCGTAAAGCTTTTATTTGGTGGAACTTTCCAGTTTCTGATTATGTAAGAAACCATCTGCTTATGGGGCCAACTTATGGCAACGGTAAAGATATTGCTGATATGATTTCTGGTTTTGTTTCAAATCCTATGGAACATGCTGAAGCTTCTAAAATCGGGATTTATGGCGTGGCAAATTATGCTTGGAACATGTCTGCTTACGATTCAGAAAACAATTGGTTGGAGGCCATGAAGGTTGTGATGCCAGAAAGTTACAATGCCTTAGAAGTGTTTGCGCGTCACAACAGTGATTTAGGCCCGAATGGCCACCGTTACAGACGTGACGAATCGGTAAAATTTGCACCTGCGACAGAAACGTTCTTAAAACAATTGGAAGCTGGACAAAAAATTGACAATTTGGAAAGCGTACGAAAGGAATTTCAAACAATGGTTGAAGCTTCTTATATTTTATTGAGCAGCACAGACAATCCAGTCCTTTTGGATGAAATTCGCCCGTGGGTAAAACAATTCCAACTCTTGGGCCAATCTGGACTTTCGATGTTAAATATGTACACAGCATTGCAAGCCAAAGCAAGGGACGATTTTGAAAGAAGCTATAATGCCGTTAAAGCCATTAAAACGCAAATGTATCATATAGATCGCACCGAAAACCAGAATCCGTATCAACCAGGAGTTGTAACAGGTAGCTTGGTTGTACAACCATTTATTGATAAGAGCTTTGCCTTCCTGACCAACACTTACAATAAAGCATTTGATAAAAACCTAGAGGTGGAAGCCGATTACAATCCACACAAATTGTACACTAACATAGCGCAGTTACAGAATCAACAAGTAACCCTTCGTGATAGAACTTTGGCCTTAAATCCGCCATTGGAAGTAATTCGTTGGGAACCTAAGGCTTATTCCGGATTTGAATTACAGGAACCAACACGCGTTGAAAGAATTTCATTCAAAGCATCGCCTGCTACAATTTATGCGAATTTAAGATTAGAAGTATCAACAAACGGTACAGATTGGAAATCGATAGACACTAAAGAAGATAAAGAAGCGCTACAAGCTTCGGCAAATCAAACGGTAAAATTTATTCGTATTTCCAACATAGCAAACGAAACTATTGAAGGTCGGATAGAGAACTTTACGATTTCAGTAAAATAAAAAAAGCAAACCTCTGGGAATTATGCAAATTAATACCCACGGGATTCAAAATAACTATATGATAAAATTTAAATTCCGAACAGTAAAAACCATTGCCAGTTACTTGTTCGTGTTTAGCACAATGGCAACTCAGAGCAATCTTCACGCCCAAAGTGTTTCTACAAGCGTCATTGAGCATACGGCCATTTCAGAACAACAACAGATCATTGGTGCCAAAAAAATCAATGCCACAACGATTGAGATTTCTTTTTCTAACAATCAAAAGATGCTTTTAGATTTTTATGGAGATCATATCTTCAGACTTTTTCAGGATAATTCGGGTAATGGTATGCGTGCTCCAGAAGCAAAGCCAGAAGCTCAAATATTAGTGGATAACCCACGAAAAGAGGTTTCAAATTTAAATGTGACTGATCAAGCAAATGAACTTTCTATTTCAACAGGAAAAATCACAATCGTTTTTAATAAACAGTCGTCATTATTTAAAATTGTGGATGCAAAAACGCAATCTGTAATTGTTGAAGAAACAGCTTTGCCAATTTTTGAAGAGAAGGAAGTTGCCATCACTTTAAAAGAAAACGCTGATGAATATTTTTACGGCGGCGGAGTTCAAAACGGACGCTTTTCCCATAAAGGTAATGTCATCTCCATCGAAAACCAAAACAGCTGGACGGACGGTGGCGTTGCCTCTCCTACGCCTTTTTATTGGTCAACCCAAGGATATGGCGTGATGTGGTACACCTTTAAAAAAGGAAAATATGACTTTGGATCTAAGGCATCTGGGGAAGTGAAACTATCACACAACACCGATTATCTGGATGTTTTCTTTATGATCAACGACACTTCTACTGCCATATTAAATGATTTTTACCAATTAACGGGCAATCCAGTGTTGATACCAAAGTTTGGTTTTTATGAAGGTCATTTAAATGCTTACAATCGCGATTATTGGGCTGAAAACGAAAAAGGCATTCTGTTCGAAGATGGTAAACGTTATAAGGAAAGTCAAAAAGACAAAACAGGCATCAAAGAATCTTTAAATGGCGAATTGAACAATTACCAATTCTCAGCACGAGGCGTTATTGACCGTTATGCCAACCATGATATGCCTTTAGGATGGATTCTTCCAAACGATGGTTATGGTGCAGGCTATGGGCAAACTGAAACCTTGGATGGCAACATTCAAAACCTAAAAGCTTTTGGGGATTATGCACGTTTTAAAGGTGTAGAAATCGGTTTGTGGACCCAATCCGATTTACATCCAATTGATAGTATCAGTGCGTTGTTACAACGTGATATCATTAAAGAAGTAAAAGACGCTGGCGTCCGCGCATTAAAAACGGATGTGGCTTGGGTAGGTCCTGGCTATTCTTTTGGACTTAATGGTGTGGCTGATGCTGCCACTATTATGACCAAATACGGCGATAATGCACGTCCATTTATTATTTCTTTAGATGGTTGGGCGGGAACCCAACGCTATGCGACCATTTGGTCGGGCGATCAAACCGGTGGTGTTTGGGAATATATCCGTTTCCACATTCCTACCTATATTGGTTCTGGATTATCTGGTCAACCTAATATTTCATCAGATATGGATGGGATTTTTGGTGGTAAAAAACCGATCATCAACATGCGAGATTTCCAATGGAAAACGTTTACGCCAATGCAATTGAATATGGATGGCTGGGGCGCAAACGAGAAATATCCACACGCCTTGGGCGAACCTACCGCTTCCATCAACCGAAATTATTTAAAGTTGAAATCTGAGCTTTTACCTTATGCATACAGTATTGCCAAAGAATCTGTAAACGGCAAGCCGATGATCAGACCAATGTTTATGGAATCAAAAAATCCATATACCGAAGGCAAGGCGACGCAATACCAGTTTATGTACGGACCAAGCTTCTTGGTGGCTCCTATTTATCAAGCTACGAAATCGGATGACTTTGGAAATGACATCCGCAACGGCATTTATTTACCAGAAGGCACATGGATCGGTTATTTTACCGGTGAAACTTACCAAGGCAATCGTATTATCAATAGTTTTGACAGCCCGATTTGGAAACTGCCTGTATTTGTAAAAAGCGGTGCCATTATTCCGATGGTCAATCCGAATAATAATGTTTCTGAAATCAATCAACATCTGCGTATTTATGAGCTTTATCCTTTTGGAAAATCGTCGTTTACCCACTATGATGACGACGGCGTTTCTGAAGCTTATAAATTAGGTGCTGGCACTTATACGTCGATAACTTCTGATGTAGATTCCAAAAACACAGCTATTATTACCGTGCATACAACTACAGGAAACTTTAAGGGTTTTGTGAAGGACAAAGTGACAAAATTTGTAATCAACGTTACCGAAAAACCTCAAGCGATTGTGGCCAAAATAGGAAAGCAAAAAGTAAAGCTTTCTGAAGCAAGGTCCATGGCAGATTTTAAATCTAAAGAAAACGTTTATTTTTATAATCCATCGCCAAACATGAACAAATTCTCAACCAAAGGCAGCCGACTTGAAAAGTTACAGGTTATTAAAAATCCGCAGGTTTTGGTAAGAGTGGCTTCTACTGACATTACCAAAAACAGTGTGAACCTAGAAATAAAAGGTTTCAAGTTTTCTCCAGCAGACACATATCGCATCACTTCAGGTGCTTTAAACGCTCCTGAAAATGCACAAGCCACTGAAGCTAATTCCGAAGCTTACACCTTGACCCCATCTTGGAACAAGGTCACTAGATTAGCCCCTTATAAGTTCGGAGTGTTATTTTAAATTTCAAATCTATACAT